>DAHXLG010000019.1 GCA_027371775.1 bacterium | reverse complement strand
GCTTTGGGAACATAGAAATCGTGTGTGCGGTAAGTGGATTGCTGCAGAAGAAGATAGTTATGGTCTTAAACTTGAAGGCGTGATCGATAATACCAAAGGTAATGCAGATATCATTAACAGTGTTATGAATGGAAGCGTGAATGGTTTGTCTATCGGATTTTATTTGGTTAAATCACATCATCTAAATGGTGTGCGCTATATTAAAGAAGCTGAATTGATTGAGTGTTCATTGGTTAAAAGACCAGCTAATGCTCATTCTAGATTCTTCCCAACTAGCCATGAAATAAATTATAGCGATGCTCAAATGTTGGGCTGATGCTGGATAACAAATATAGAAAAATAATAAAAATGAAAGGAAATTATTATGGAAAAAATAGAATTAATCGAAAAATTGCAAACTCAGGAAGCTGAGTACGAAACAAAGTATGTGCCAACACTTGATTTGGCTTATGATGTTTATGCTCGCAATGTTCGTAATACACAAAAGTCGGCTGATAATTTTTATGCGCAGTCTGCTTTCAAGAATTATGATGAGCCTGATTTTGCTCGATTCATTTCGAAAACCTTACAAGATGGGTCTTTTAACTCTGCTTTCTCAATTAAGAGCACTGAAGATTTCTTTGCTGGTGTGCCAGATTTTTATAATCCGTTTAGGTTGGTTTCAACTTGTGTGAAAACAACTGCTGATTCAGTAGAAGTTCCTGCGCTTGGTGCCATTATTTCTGGTTGGAATAATGTTGATGGTACAAATCGTCGTCCTACTGATGCTGTGCTTGTGCGTAATTTCCCAATTTTTACAAAAATGGAATTGCCTTTGCACTTCTTTAATAGAGTCGAATCTCATACAAGCTATGTGAAAGCTATTCTTGGTATGCAACGTTCTAGACTTGAACGTCAGGCTTTTGTAAATGGAGATGGAAGAACTTCTCCTTTGGGTATATTGCAAGATGCGAATTTGAATAAGAAGAATGTTCATGGTTATGCCCATGATCATGTGTTGGCTGATGAAGTTCTAGGTGCAACGTTTACTTTAGCAAGCGAATTCAAACATGATGCTTGTTTTATGATCTCTTCTGCTATGCAAGCTCGTATTGCTAAGATTAAGGATACTTCTGGTAACTATATTTTTGATAACAAAACATTGTTTGGTTACAAAGTTTACACTTTAGATGAGTTGAAAGATTCTGCTGATCCTAATAAAGATACTATCTTGTTTGGTAACTTTAAATATGGTCACTTAGTATGTGATAGCAATGAATCTGAAATTCGTTTGCATAACATGTTTGATAGGCCAAATACTGTTGGTCTTAGTATGCCATCAAATTGCGGTGCTGCACTTGTGTGCCCAGAAGCTATTGTTGCTGTTGAAGCTATTGCATCTATTGCAGCGTAGTTTGTTTCCTGTTTTGGCTACATTTTATCAAAATGTGGCATGAATAATTAACCGGTCGTTTTTTAGATGACCAAAAATTTTTTTGGATGCGCTTTTTTATTGATCAAAAATATCGCGTCTTTTTGTAGGGAGTTTTTATGAGAGCTGTTTTGGAGTCAATATCGAACAATTTGCCTGTTTCGATTAATTATGTGCGTGAGCATTTTGCGCTTGATGAAAGTGATTGTGCTATAAGAAAGTTGTTGCATGTTGCAGTTGAACATGTTGAGCTTCAAAATGGAATTTCGTTGCAGAAGAAAACTTGGAAAATTATTCATGATAATGATTATATTGTGCTTGGTTTTGGTCCTGTTACAAAACTGATTTCAATTAAAGATGCTAATGGTAATGAGTTAAAACCAATTAGCGTAAAACGTTCAAACGATACTTTGATTATTCAAATGCAAGAATCAGATAAAATGACTCATGTTTTGTATGAGGCTGGATACGATGAAAAAAGTTTGCCAGATTGTTTGAAACATACTGTGTGCGAAAAATTTTGGGAGCTTTATTCTGAGAATTTCAATACGTCAAATGATAATAACTATACAGCAGGTGCTATGTTTGCTGATGATCAAGAGGTGGTTTGTGAAAAATATGCTTTCAAGTTTTAATAGAAAATTTTATGCCCTTGTGGATGGTCCGGATTTTGGATTTGAGAAAAATAATTTGCTAAAAAATGCTTTTGATATTGAGTTTGAATATCAAGTTGTCAATGATCTTGAACGAAATATTGATGGTGCACTTATTAATCTAAAACCACGTGAGAAATATGTGATTTTGCTCTCAGGTAATGGGTGTTTATCTGAATGTAATGTTGGTAAGGAACTTGTGTTTGTTACTAGTTTGTTGAAGTCTTATTATGCAAGTGACCGAAAACGTAGAATTATGTTCAATTATTTGTTTAAAGATAATGAGGTTCCGCTAAAAAATATGGAGCCTAATGTTGATGATGTTAAAAACCCTGAAGGAATGAGCTTTATTCCTTTGGTTGATGTTTATGTTACTCAAAAGGTTGTTTCCAATAAAAAAGGTTTTCCTGGTTGGAAGCTGATTCTTGAGGAAATATAAAAAAAATGTGTGAGGGGGAATGTGATGCCAAGAGTACAAATAAATGATGCGCAGAGGATTTTTAAATTGGAAATTATGCATCAGCTTAATAAACCTGTTGTTGTTAAAGCTTGGTCTGATTATGCTATTAATCAATTGTCTGTTGATGGTACTTATATGATTGCTGATTCTAGTGTGATGGTTGATAAGCGTTGTGTTACTTCTTTTTTATCTAATTGCGATTATAAATCTCAGCTTAAAAATCAGCTTATGGATTTTGTTTGTCTTGGCTTTTCGTTTGCTCCTGATTTTATAGTTAATTCCAATAATGTACAGCTGCTTTGTGGTATTGGTGATCAGTATATATTTGATTCAAAAAATGTTACAAAAGTACAGTTTAAAGAAAACATATATAAAGGTGTAAAAATTGAGTTTGAAGCTTCTTGGGATTATTTGCATCAGGGATTTGATGTTGTGCATGGATATATCAATACTTATGATGTTGAAAAGTTAAAGAAAAAAATTCCTACTAATGGTGACTATAAAAAAATACGCGTTTTAAATAGTAATCTCAGAGAAATTGCTTCGCACTTGGTTTGTGATGCTGATGATGTTTTTAAAATGTATACATGTGATGTTACTGTTGATTATCAATATTTTTGCTCTGTTTTGCGAAGCGAATCTTTGATTATAGAGGCTGAACAAGATATTGCTAATAAGCAATTAATCAAGAACATAGAATATAAGTTTAAAATTCCGCATAAACCTGGTTTGAAAAATTGGATTGCGGATACTCAATATTATAAGTTTGATATTGTATGGCATGATAGTGCTGCTTATAGAGCTCGTAAGGATAATAAAGCCTCTGAGTTTGATGAATCTGCTTGGGAGAAAATTAATAAAAAACAATATCTTTCTTTTAATCATGAGCCTTCGTTTTTTGCAACAAAACATGGTTCTAGTTGCTTTGCAAAAATACATCAAGCTATTCCTTTTTTAATAGAGAAAAATATTGGTGATTCTGTTACTTTGGTAATTGTAGATGCTCAAAGCCCTAAGTTGAACGGTTGGTTTGAATTTAATGGTAAAAAGTTTAGAGTTGTAAAATATACTCAGCATTGCGGTACATTCGATTTTGTTGAAATTTTTGGACAAGAAATTTTACAAACAGATTTAAATCATCATATAACGGCAGATAGAATTAATTGGGAAAATGATGATGTTATGCCAGTTACAACTTATGATCTTGTGAGCGCTCCAAAAAATTCAGTGGATGGAAAATTTGAAGGTGTTGTGATCAATGTTCCAGATGATTTTGTTGTGGCTTCAAATAGTAAGTTGAAAATAAAGGTAGGTGAGTGATGTTGCGTAATATGTTTGGTAGAGGCTGTTCTCGTGTTTCGGTTGTGCCAAGAGAAAAAATTTTTGCTCATGATCAGGATATTAAGATTTTCATTGATTCTTATGAATTTGCTCTAAATAGAAAAGATGAACAAACTATGCAGTTTTATAATGAACAAACTCAAATTAGATTGATTTATGAAATAGTCTCTGATAGCCCTGTGAAAATCCATTTTATTAATGCGCAGCTTGGTGGGGAATAAATATGCTTTCTATGCTCTTTAAATTATTTTCGTTATTTGGTTCAGTGCCATGGCTTGAGCGATTTGTAGGTCTTGGATTCGATTCAAAAGTGCTCAATCAGTTGGTTGGTATTGTAACTAAATTAACTGGTACTGATGATATGAATGAGGCTGTTAGAAGAATTCGTTCCAATAAAGCGCTTGAACTTGAATTGCAGCGAGCTCTATTGGTTGCAGAAACAAATTATTGGCAACAGTGTATTCAAGATAAACAAAATGCAAGAGAACGCGATCTTGCAATTCAACGAATGCGCGGACAAAATTTGCGCGCAAATATTATGCTTGTTATGGCTATGATAGGTATTATTTTAAGCGTTGGAGCTCTAATAGTCTTTAAACCAGTTTTAAATGCTGATGGAGTTGGTATGCTTTCTGCTGTTGCGGCTGTTTTTGGTGCTTGTCTCAAAGATGCTTATTCTTTTGAATTTGGTAGCAGTAAAATTTCTCCAGAAGATTATATCCATGGTTTGCGTGATCGTTATCAGCGCAAAGTAAAAGAAGATCCCACGTTTGGTTCTTCTAATAATTCTCATAATTCATCTAATTGAATTATATTTCTTTTTTTTATATTTTTTGTTGTTTTGATATTTTCAAATATTTGGCTCTCAAATCTACCTAATTAGTAGAGGTTCAACTATTGTTACAATAGTAAAATTATTTAGCCATCCCTTTATTAAGCTGTTTGTAAGAATCATACTAGCCAGATCTTGCTGAGCAAAGCTTTTAAGCATCGTGTATAGAGACTGGGTTGAAAAAATTCTAAAAAGTTCTTCTAAAAAATTCTATTTTATGATTTCTAAATTTATCTCAAATGGGTGCAGTAGTTGTTTTTATTGTTCATAAGCATCTTATAGTGGACAATTAAGTGTTTAAAATAATCATATTCATAGATAAAGGTGTTGTTGTATATAAAAATAATCAAACGTGCTTCTTGCATAGAGATAACACTTTTTATTCCATATTCGCTTTTTGCCAAGTGAATAAAATACTTTTTATAATTTTAAAACTTGGCTAATACGCACAATTATAAGACTCCATAATAACATGCTTCACAATTTTCAAATCAACTGATCAAATAAATGGAGGTTTGTGAACTTCATTGCGTATGTTTGCACAAGAGCTATGATCACCTTTGAGCTAAGCAAATTCGTCAAACATATCTTCAACTTCTTCAACCTTTTTCCTGATTTTTATAATTTTAAAACTTTGCTCTTTTATGGCACTAATACGCACATTTGTCCTGACAATGTTGGCTTTATTACTCCACCCCAATCGCACATGAGAATTGATGCTGCGTTATCTATGCATGGTCCTGTTGTTACTACAATTGTTGGATCTGCAGGTATCCATGCTTCTGTCATTGGTATGCATGGTCCTTGTGTTACAGCCCCCAAGCTGGATGCAATAATTGCTGCTACAGCAGGGTTAGCAGGGCTTTTGCAAAGGCCAAATGGTACAATGTTCAAGAATGGTACTCCGCATACAATTGATGCAATTGGCATGAAGTCTGCGACAACTCGATTAATTGGCAAGACGTTGAGGGGGGTAGGAGCTAACCCCATATCGCATTCTAATAATGCTCCTTCTGATAACCACATTCCCATAAAACTTCACTCTTTCTTTTCAACTTTTTTTGAAATGACTGCACCGTTGTTAAATACAACAGTTTGCATTAATTTTCCATCTTTGTCTTTTGTTACCCAAGTGCCATCTTTTTGGTTTTCTTTGTATTGTCCAGATTCATATATCATTCCGTTATCGTGATATACAATCGATTTTCCGTTTTGCTTGTTTTCCTTATAAAAACTGCGCTTTACCAATGCGCCATCTTCTGCAAATACTAGGAATGGACCTTCTAATAATCCATCTTTATACCAGGCAATAGCATTAACGTATCCTGATTTGTGGAAAAAATATCCAACGCCGTTTGGTACATTGTTGCTATACTTTATATTCATTTTCATTACACCATTATCGTAAAGCTCTACAAAGCCTTCTAATACATCATCTACAAAAGTTTTACGCTCTGCTAAAAGACCTTTTTTGTAAACTCTATCTTCTCCGTTGCGTTTTCCATCTTTGTAAAAGGATCGTTGCTTTATTTCTCCATTTTCATCGTACGCAAAATACTCGCCGTTTTCAGGTGGTTTTTGCTTTTTACCACCTTCTGGTTTTTTCTCATTTTCTATCTTGAGCTCTTCCCCAGATGCAGTTTCTTCTTTGATATCTTCTTGCATACAGAATATCCTCCCAATACTAGGATATTATAAACTTGCTTAGGTTTTTCTACTAGTGTTTTATTTAGTCTCATTTTGAGCATTATTTTTGTTTTCTTGTGTTTGAAAGAATTTTAAGCTCCTAAAAAGTTTCGTTGTTTCTTTCATTAATTATTTTTTTTCTTTTAGTTATTGTTGTTTAATAAGAACTATTATGTTAAATAATTTCATTAAAGAGCATCCTTCATACTCTTTCATCTCAAAAAGAGTTGAATAAATTATCATACGATATAAGAACTAAAATAAACAGCAGAATCAGTTTTGTTATTATCAATTAAGAAGCAAAGCTTTAGTAGCTTAAAATTTTTTTAAACACAAGAAAAACAAAAATGATGAATTAGAATCAGACTAAATTGTAAAAGACACTAGTAGAAAAAACACTAGTAGAAAAAAATTTATTTATAAGAATGATATTGGAATAATAGGAAGCGCTAAAAAACAAGCACTACTTGAAGTTATTATAATTTTTGCTCAACTTTTTGTTGCTGAGCGTATATTTCATGCAAATCATTTTCATTTCCGCATTTTACAAGAAAAAAACATAGTCCAAGGCTACAGAATCTGATTGTTTTACTCAATAATTTATTATTTTTTTTCATATATTCCCCTTATTTATTGCCCTTATTTAGCGTACTTTGAAATAGCATTTCTAAAGTTAGTTCTCTATTATACCCTGCTGCTAGCATTAGTTTTAGGAAAATGCTTGTAGGAGTCATAGCTGGTATTGTATTAACTTCTGAAAAATATAGCTGATTTTGATATAAGAAAAAATCAATTCTAGCAAATGTACAGCATCTTAATATATTAAAAATTGCAACCGATTGTTCTTTTATTTGTTTTGCTATTTCTTGATCAATTTCTGCTGGTACTAAGATATTATCTTTTCCATATTTCAATTCATAAGTGAAGTACTCAGCTTCGTAAAAAGCTTCGCCGATAGCAGAAACAATTGGTTGTTTATCAGTAGAGTATATTATTCCGCAAAATAACTCGCGTACATTTTCTAAATATTTTTCGATTAAAATTGCATTATCATATTTTTGAGCATCTAAAATTGCTTTCTGGAACTGCTCTTCATTTGATGCTGCGTTTGCTCCTAAAGTTGATCCGCTGTTAGATGGTTTGATAAATACTTTTGTGCAACTAAGTTGAGTGCATGCTTTTTGGAAATTGATCTTATCTGAATACTCAATAAATGGTACGCATTTAATGTTAAGTTCACGTGCTGTTGCATGTGCTTGCATGATATATTTTGATGAGATTTTGTCAAAGCAAATTGCGCTACCAAGTACTTTTGTTCCGATATATGGAGCTTTCAATGATTCAAACAAACCTTGTAAAGATCCATCTTCTCCATCACCAAGTACTAATGGAAATATAATATCAAATTCAACAACATGATTTTCAACTAGTAGCACGCAATTGCCAGATTTGTGAATTAAATGACATTCTTGATTTGTACCTTCAAAGATCCAAGTTTTGTCTTTTTTAATAAGTACATTGATTATTTCGTATTTATTTTCATCAATAAATTGAAGAATAAAATTACGAGATTTTACAGAGATTTCGTGCTCTCGAGAGGATCCACCTGTTAAAAGCAATAGTTTGATTTTTGAAGTATTAGGCATATATATAGAGATTTTAATATACATTCATTAATTTAGCTACATAAAACTGTTTGCTTGAAGTTGATTTGCTTTAGAAGATAGTTTTATGTGTGTTTTTCAAGTTAAATTGTATAAATTGATATAATTAATTGGAGTGAATAACCATATATATGTATATGTGTGTTAGAAATTTTATACTAGCAAGTTGTTTATTAAAGGATAGGATTTGTTGTACATAAAACGAATTATCAATAAAATTCTTGGGCATCAAGGGTCAGCTTTTAGCAAAAGTTTTAGATATAAAGATAAAAGCAATCGTTGGATGAATTGTGAGTTGGATGAATTGTGATTGAAGCTAATCTGTTTATAATTCTTTCATAAGTGAAAAAAAGAATAGCTATATATCCAAAATCTATCAAAAAATCCGTATTACGCAAATCGTGTTGAAGATGCAAATTATCGTTCATTTGTTTTATTGGTTAGAAATTTTCGTTATAAGTGTTTGTGTTTTAAGTATGTCCTTTATACAGTATATGTTTTATAATACAACTATCATGAAATTTTTATACTTAATACAAAGATCAAGCATGAATCTTTTTATATCTTGTGGTGTTATTTTTGCTTGTTTTTTTGCAAATGCGTCTAATGAAAAAGTTAAGGTGGAAGATAAAAAGGTTATGGTTGAAGAAGTTGAAGATATGTTTGATGAATTTGCTTTGCTCAAAGGTGATCATAGCTCTTGTGCAAACATACGCAATGAAGTTCACAAACCTCCATTTATTTGGCCAGTTGATTTGAAAATTGTGAAACATGTTATTATGGAGGCTTCTAATAGAGCGAAAATTGAACTGCGTGCTTGCTCTAATGTTGTGTGTGCTCATGTTGGAGTGGTGCTATCTATAAATGCAAAGGAAAAGAGTATTACTATTAAGCATGTTGTTGAAGGTGGAACATGTTATTTTACAACTATAAAAAATGTGGATTATATCACTGTACCCGTTGGAGAGCTAATTAAGGCTGGTACAATTTTAGGTCAATCAAAAGCAATAGTTTTTGAAATAAAGCAAATGAACGTATCAATTCCTCCTTGTATGGATATGTTATTACCCCCTTTAAACCCTTCTCTCGTGCGTGTTATTAGTAAAATCTGATTGAGTTTCCCTTATCAATATTTAGTCCAAAAAATCTGGCAAGTTTCGTTGCTGTAGTTAGAAATCATGTTATTGATTTAATATTCTTAGGGGATAAAATAGCAAAAGATAGTTTCTTATATTCTGGTACAAGTGGCATGCTGTTAGTTGGAAATTATGTTATTGGTTTAATAGTTTTAAAGATAAATAGCCATTAGATTTTGAAATATTTTTCTTATGTTTTGTTTTAATTGTAGAACACGTATTTTAACATATTAACATATATTTGCAACATATTTTAAACAATAAAGCCTAGTCTGGTAAATGTTTAAACTGGAAATACAAAATAAATATAAAGAGCGCGCTTGGAAAGATTCGAACTCTCAACCTCCAGATCCGTAGTCTGATGCTCTGTCCAATTGAGCTACAAGCGCTTATGATTATAATAATATATGAAATTATTATTTAAGACAATATGTGAATAATTTTGTATGAATAATATCCGTTTTTAATATAATCTATGATTTCAATAATTTTTTGGCTCAACATATTGAAGAAACGTATGCTAGCTCTCAATTTGATTTGTGCTATTTAAAATTAATGAAAGAGCTAATCATATTCATAGAACTTAAAAAAAGTTGAACTAGTTGTATTCATCATAATCCTTAGAAGCAGGAAGCACTAAAACATTTAGCATCAGTTGTATATAGGTTAATAATGGTTAATAGAAGGCTCTTATTGCCTATGCCAAGTTTAAACAAGCGATAAAATTTTTAAATAAATATTTCATTTTGCTCAATGAGAACTCATTTTACGATAGTTTTAATTTAAATAATTTTCATTTAGTGTTGCTATGGTTTTATGAAATGATTTTTAGTGCTATGTTACACTTATGAGCAGTGTCTTTGGATATAGGTATTTCTTTTGTAATGTTTTTTAGATAGCTCTTTTCTATTTGCTGTGTTATACTTCATTTCATGAAGCCTATTTATTTTTCTTGTGGTCCATCAAAAAAATTTCCACAGTGGGATTCTAATATGCTCAATAGCGAATGGTTAAACAGAACTCATATATATGATTTTAAGCAATTTGTATATGGTATCTTGCATCAAATGCATCGGTTATTGAACTTGCCCAACGACTATAAAATTATGTTTGTTCCAGCTTCAGGTAGCGGAGCAATTTGGTGTTCATTTTTGAATTTACTATTGCCTGAGCGCAAAATTCATATTCCTGTTTCTGGATATTTTTCGCGAGTATGGGCAGAAGATTTGCAAAAACAATTTGGTCTTGATTGTAATGTTATAGAATACGATGAGAAATTTAATATAGATTGTATTGATCAAAATGATGATTACATGATGGTGGCTGTTGATACATCTAATGGTATGCGCAACTTGCAAATTCTGGATAACATGAGTGGTCTTGTTCTTATGGATGCAGTTTCGGCTGTTTTCATAGAGGATATTCCATGGACAAAAGTTGATGCTGTATCATTTGCAGCTCAGAAAATATTAGGAGGAGATGGTTCTCTTGGTGTGTTAGTACTCAGCCCAAAAGCTCTTGAGCGTTTAGCCGTTGATAAGCCTTGGCCAATTCCTAGAATGTTTAATATTAATCGCTGGTCACTTGAAAATGTTGAAAATGGACAGTTTATGTCTACCCCAAGTATTTTATCTTTAATAGAGCTATCGCATATTCTAAATTGGGTTGAACAAAATGGTGGAGTGCCATTTTTGCAACAAAGAAATGAAGATAACTGGTCTGTTATGAACAAATTTTTAGATCAAAACAATAAGTTTGAATCTTTGATAAAAAAACCTGCATTGCGTGGACTTGCTCTTAATTGCATTGAGCTTCAAGAATGGTCTGCAAAATCAGTAAAATCGGAAGAACGCATGGAATTTATGAAAGAAATATCTGCAAAGGCTAAAAAACTATGTGTGTATGATATTGCTAATTTTTCAAATCCATCTTGGCGTTTTTGGCTTGGACCTATGCAGGAATCAGAGGATATTGCAGCTGGTTTAGACCGTTTTCTTAGCCTATTCTAAATTGCATGCTATAATAATCTTTGCAAGAATCATACAGCATCAGAAAAATTAACAATAATAGGAGGAATTGTTTCTTTCTTTTTGCTATTCAAAGATGTTTCTATATAGTCCCATTTACAATAATTTCATAGTAATTTTTCAACTTTTTTAAGAAAAATAGGCTGCAAAACTCAATGTATTTTGTTTTTTTAAACTGTATTTTTTTAGTATTTTTGAATCTTATTAATAGAGCCAAAAGCACTCTATAGTAACGATACAGTAAGCTTCAATTTTTTATTTTATGTTGTATAAGGTGAATTTTAAATGCTGTTCTTGTTTCTTAATATCTTAATAATTTGCATTACTAGACTTTGCAATCTCTAGTACATTTATAGTTATCTAATATGTATTTTCAGTATATTCCTTGTTCCTTAGTATCTATGTTTAATATTAATATATTTGCATTGCCATTTTTTAGACTTTGCAATCTAGTGCCTTTTACGCTTAGCTTGCTTAGAATGGATCTTTCTCCTGGTAAAGCATAAGTATTCCTAAGATAAATCCTTGCTAGACTAGAATCCTGGCTTAGCTTTGTAGCCAATACCCTTTTAGTCTAGCATCTTGACTTTATTTTAATACCTTACACTATTTTAGTGCAAAATAAGTCAAATCATTGATAGCTTCTTATTTCTTTTGCAAGCTTTCTTTTACAAATGAGCTGGAAGAAAAAGTCATTTTTGCTTTTGCAGGAACCTTCATAATTGCTCCTGTTCTTGGGTTTCTGCAAGATCTTGCTTGTGCTACCTTGTGTGTGAAACGTCCAATTACTGGCATTGTTACTGTTTGCTTTGATTTAACTGCAGCAAGAATAACATCTCCAACTGTCTCTAGAACTTCCTTCATTTTGGTTTTTGTCAAACCGGTTTTTTCTGCGCATTTTGCGATTAGATCTGATTGATTCATAATAATCCTCCTGTGTTATGCCCACGCATTTTTGAATTCCTCGAAAGTATCCTCAGAAAGCGCTTTTCTAATTCCGGACATAAGCCTATTCATAAACGCAATATTATGCTGAGTCAACGCCATTATAGCTAAAGTTTCGTCTGCTTTTAATAACATGTGTATGTATGCGCGCGAAAATGTTGCGCAAGTGCAACAATTACACGATATGTCAATAGGATTGTTATCTTTTTCATAGATAGCATTGCGTAAATTCAAGTAGTGGCGCCGAGTATTTGCGCTTGCACTATTTGTATTATCTTTTATTTCAATTGTATTTGACTGACGTGTTTTATTTGAATTAATAATTGTATTATAGTGTGGTTTGATTAAAGCTCCACCATGTCTTGCAAGTCTAGTTGGATAAACGCAATCAAATGTATCGATACCATATTTTACTGCCATTAAAATAGCATCAATTGTTCCAATGCCAAGTAAATGGATAGGTTTATGAGTTGCATCATTATTTTTATGTATTATTTTCAAAATTTCTTCCATATCATGGATATTTTCACCCATAGAGCCGCCAATACCAATGCCAAACGAATCGGCTTCTGCTGCAAACTTTGTGCTAATAATTCTTAGATCTTTGTATACACCACCTTGAATAATTGAATAAGCTCCTTGATGTGGTTTTTTATATTTATTGAAATATTCAAGAGAGCGTGTTGCCCATCTATGGCTTCTATGCATTGATTTTTCAGTCTTGTTACGTTCTATATTAAAAGCTGTGCACTCATCGAGAACAAACGCAAGATCGACACCAAAATCAATTTGTGATTGCATTGCAACTTCTGGCGTTAGGAAAATTGTTGATCCATTTTTGTATGATCTAAATTTTGCTCCTTCTTCAGTTATTTTAAGACGTGCTTGTGTAATTTTAGATCTTTCTTGATCTTTATTTTTACCTTTTAATTCAGAACTTACAGAACCGTATCCAAAGCTAAAAATTTGGTATCCGCCTGAATCAGACATCATTGGTCCACTCCACCCTGTGATTTTTTGTAGTCCACCAAGTTCATGTATAAGTTTCGAGCCTGGATGTACCAATAGATGATATGTATTACTTAATATAATCTGAGTGCCAGCTTCTCGCGCCATATTTGGCCACTGAGCTTTTAATGCTCCTTTAGTAGCGCAGAACACAAATGCAGGTGTTTCAATGGTACCGTGTGCTGTCTCTATTTTTCCAAGTCTTCCATGCGCAGTTGTTTTTGTTATCGTAAACTTTGGATGCATGAAAGTAATATATCATACATATATCATTTTAGCCTATTCTAAACAAATTGATTCGTGAATTAGAGTTCTATTGTGATGATATATAATAACCCATTAGCAATTAGAAGCGATATTGATCGAGAAATCATATTGCATTATGGACTCTACCTGGCTTGATATTAGTAGAGTAAAAAATTATAAGAGATAGAAGCTACGGTAAGTAGATTAGCCAACTACTAATTAGCAAGGCTTTTTCATAACTACCTTATTGGTAGGGTCCGGGATTGATTTGCAGAAGTTTTTAAGGCAAGGCAATTGATAAGAATCGTATCGGTACGAGAAGATAGGACGGCCCCTATGGGGGCAAGGGCCGTCCTTTAATCCAACCAAGATCCAACCAAAAAATCCTCTGTATTAATTGATCACTATTGCTTATTTTTGTGGTTTGCGTTTCAATTCTTTTTCAAAATTTTTTAATTGACTTATTGCATGGTCAAAAATACTTTGTCCAAATGGCATATCAATCATGGCATTTCTTTGCTCAATTCTTTCCTTTATTTCTTTTGGTAAATTTAAGCACTTTAAATGCATTACTTTTGTGAGTTCATGTATGTTTATTTTAGTTGAAGATGATCTAGAATCGTCTG
>DAHXLG010000018.1 GCA_027371775.1 bacterium | reverse complement strand
CTTGCTTGTTGCTCAATATAATATCCAAACTTCTCATGTTACCCTTAACTAGAACTCCATCACCATCAATTGTCTGATTTGTATACATATCTTCTTTCAAAAAAAGAATATAAATATTATTATTTTTTGTTGCCATTTTCTTTTATGACAGATATTTTTTTGAGTTTTCCGCTTGGAACATTTTTTATTATTGATATAATCTCTTATTATTTGTGGCGTAAACTTGTACGTTTCACTCATTATTCTAATCACGCGATTTTCTTGTATTGTATACGATATTTTGGACTTTATATGATTGGCATGGCAGTTACATATGTGATTAGTCAAATACTCTATTGCATGTTTTTTGGAGTCGTTTTTCGTATTGTGCGCGGATCTAGACGTACGGCTTTGTTATATCGGTGCTAAAACCATACATTGTGTATGATAGAGTTAAAGCAATTAGAGTTTTTTTGTTTGATATGGTAGCGTTTGAGAAACCAGGCGATGTGTAATGAGAGTGCTTATAAAGCACGTAATTGACTATAAGGCAAGCAGCGTGCTAAGGTTGGATAATGGGGTTAGGAATTTATAATGTTGATTTTGTTTTAATAAAACTTTAGGATTCATGTTGCATTTTATTGTTGAATAAGAGCTACTTCCGATAAAGATGGAGGTTGCACTATTAATTACTGCTGTTAGTTTTAATGGTTGCTTGCTTTCGTGCGTAAATTGTTATGTAATTTTGTCATATTTGAAAACATGAGATAAATTTTAATAGTGTTTGGTAATGGCTGCTTGCTTTCGTGCGTAAATTGTTATGTAATTGTAGTACTTTGAAATTTATTGATAGAGCTAAAATATTCGTACAGTCTGGAGATGGCGGAAATGGATGTATTTCATTTCGTCGTGAGCGTTGTGTGCCAGAAGGTGGTCCTGATGGGGGTAATGGTGGAAGCGGTGGTAGTGTGATCTTCCAAGTTGATTCGAATAAAGAAACGCTGATAGATTTTGTAAATCATGTTCATTTTAAAGCTAGACGAGGAGAAAATGGGTCTGGTGCATGTTGCTATGGTGCGAATTCTGATGATTTAATTATCAAAATTCCAATGGGTACACAAATTTGGAATGAAAATCAAGATATTATGTTCTTTGATGCGGTTGAAGATGGAAAGCAGTTTGTGATTGCCAAAGGTGGCAAAGGTGGAGTTGGTAATGCTAAGTTTGCTACGTCTACAAACCAGGCTCCAAGGTTTGCCAAGCAGGGAGAAGCGGGCGAATCTATGTGGCTTTGGCTTGTACTGAAAATCTTTGCTGATATTGGATATGTCGGCTTTCCGAATGCTGGAAAATCTAGTTTGCTTAAGGTACTCACTGGTTCTAAAACAAAGATCGCAAATTATCCGTTTACTACGCTCTCGCCTGAGTTGGGAGCAATGTGGCGTCATGATACGAAATTGCTTATGGCGGATTTGCCTGGTATCATTTCTCGTGCGCATGAAAACAAGGGGTTGGGTTTTCAGTTTTTGGGACATATCGAACGTTGCTCTGGTATTTTGCATATTATTGATGTTTCTAATTTGAATTGTGCTGATGCTCTTGGTGCTATGCTTTATGAGATTGAAAAATTTTCTCCTTTATTGATGGAAAAGAAACAAATTGTTGCTCTTAATAAAATTGATTTGATCAGCAATGAAGAAATAGAAGCTCAGGTAAAATCCCTAGCTAGCTACGGTTTTGAAGTGTTCCCAATTTCTTGTACTCAAAAACTTGGTATTCAGCAACTTGTTGATGCATTGTTTTCTCTTAAAAATAGCAAATAATTTTACTGTAAGCGGTATCTTGATTTCTAAGATAACGTCTAGTAGCAGTTTTCAGATGCGTAAACTTGCTTCATTAAAGCGCTGTTCTATTCTTGAGCTAATATTAATAGTCTTAGAATATTTTTTAGCAGTTGAGTATTTGTGCTTTACTTATTATACCTCAATAGCTATCTTATCTAAGATAACGTTTAGTAGCAGTTTTCAGATGCGTAAACTTGCTTGTGGCCTGGGCGCGGCTCTCTCTTGAGCCAAGATAAAAATAGTATAAGGAAACTCATATGGGGCAGTTGAATATATTTATGCTTTGTGCTGTAATCTGTTATAGGATGGTACTAAATGAAGCTTCGTTTGTTGAATAATTTTTATGTTATGTATAAAGATAATTCTTTTGTCCTGACAAATACGCAAACTCATAAAAGTTATATCTTAGACTCGGAAAAAATGGCTGTGTTAGCTAATCCTGATCTTGCGGTTCTAGATGATGATTTTGTTGAGGCTGGGATCGTTGGTCAGGCATTTGTGAAAGAGTCTGATTGGCCATTTGCGCCTATATCGAAATTGTTTCTTGAAAGCATTTCTATCAAAGAAAATGAAACAGAAACTTTGGTAGGACGCGAGTTTTGGGAAAATTATCTTGGCGTTTGTTCAGAGATATTAAATAAGATTCATGAGACTAAGTTGCCAGATTGTTTGCAGCAGATCGATCTTCCAGTAGCAAATGAAATGCACTATGATTTTCATACTTTGCTAAAGAAAAGAAGGACAATCCGTGAGTTTTATAACCAAACAGTTTCGCTACAATATTTGACAGATATTTTGTATACAACTTTTGGCGAATTTCATGATGGTTTTGAAGAGAAATATTTGGACGTTGAAAAAACGCTTAGCTGGAGACGTAGTTCGCCATCAGCAGGTGGTCTGCATCCAATTGATGCTTATGTTTTTGTGCATAATGTAGAGGGATTATCGCAAGGATTGTATTTTTATGATTGCAGGGCAAATAACTTGAGATTGATTAAATTGAAAGATTATGAGAAGCAGTTTTTAGACGTTTTTATGGGGCAGTATTTTTATCAAAATGCAGCATTTCACATATTAACAGTTGGTAATTTGAAAACTGTTGCTGCTAAATATGCTCATTCGCGCGCATTTTTGTTCCCTTATATTGAAAATGGACACTTGGTTCAGACCGCTTGGTTAAGTGCTGTAGCGTTTGGTTTGAAAGGATGGATGACTTGTGCGTTTTCTGATGAGTTTTTTGTAAAAGAATTAGGATTAGAAAATTCGCAAGTGCCTATTTCATTTTTATCTGTTGGTTATGGATGTGATCAAAGTTTAGGGCCAAAAATAAACAAAGAATTAGAAGAAATTGGATATTCAAGAGATTTTGTAGCAGCTATGGCCATGAAAATGGCTTGCAGGGAAAAAGTTAAATAAATGTGAGATAATAAATCGTGCTGATTGTTTTTGACGGAATTGATCGTGCTGGTAAGAGCACTCATTTGCGTATTATTACTCAATGGCTTAAGAGCAATTGTGTTGAATATTTGCTTGCGCGTGAACCGGGTGGTACTATTTTTGCTGAAAAAATCCGTCGCATTTTGTTGTGGCAAAAAGATGCAAAATTGGATCCGGTTGTGCAACTGCTGTTGTTTTCTGCTGCGCGATATGATCTTACAAAAACATTTAAAACAATGCTTGAAGAGAATCCTGATAAGCTAATTTTATGCGATAGATTTATTGATTCAACTTATGCATATCAAGGTCAATTTTTTACTGATGCAGAAATTACTGCAATCGCGAAGATGACTGTTAATGTGCAGCCTGATTTTGTATTTTTATTTCTTAATTCATATGGCAAAAGCAAAAATAATATGGATGATTTTGCTAATGAATATCGTGCGCAAATTATTGCGCGATTTAAGAAACGAGCTATAAGTGCACCTGAAAAATATTTCATTGTGCCCAATGGGCATTTAAAAAAGCAGCAAGAAATTATTAGGCATAAAATGTTGCAGTTGCTACAGGTTGAAAAAGGGCTTAAGGTGACAAAGTGAGTGCTTTTATGCCTAAGATGGAAGAAATTAGTTGCAACAAGATCAATTGCCCAGTTGGAGTTATCGGCTCATTTGATGCTGCAAAAGAGTTTGTAGAGTCTAAGCATTTGCCTGATGATGAGACAATGATTTTGGATGCAAAATCTAATATCGAAGATATCAAGCAGTTGCGGATATTTCTCATGAATCGAGGTTTTAATAGGCGTGTTGGCATTATTTACGGACTTAATAAATGGAAGGATAGTCAGCAGGCTGTGTTATTGAAAATATTCGAACAATTGCCTGAGTTTAATTGTGTTTATTATACAGCAAGTTATATGCCAAGTATGGTAATTAAAACTCGCAGTGAAATTTGGCATGTAAAATCTGGTAAAAACGTTATGCTTTATGAACTTGGTAAAATGCTTTTAAATGCTATGAAAGATGGATCTTACACAAAAGAAATGATGGATGGTTTTAAAATTGCTGTGCAAGTTCAATCTTGGGTTGATGATGGAGTTATTGGTCAAAAAGAACAATCTATTATTCTAAAAAGTTTGGGAATATGATTGATATTCGCAAAAATATTAGTATGAAATACATTAGAATGAAATATTAGGAGAAAAAATGATTGTTGGTGTGGATTTTGGAAAGCATATCGGTCTTGCTTATGCTGTTGGGTCTATGGCTGTGCCTTATTGTACGGTTAATTGTATCAAAGAAGCTGCCAGCAAAATTATAGAGAAAAAAGCTACGTTTTTGATTATCGGCTGGCCTTTGTTGCTTAATGGGAAAGAAGGCGAGCAATGTTTGCTTACAAAACAAATGCTTGATGAATTACTTAAGTTTTGTAATTTGCCTTATAAGTTACAAGATGAGCGTTTTAGCTCACGATTTGTGGGGAAAAATCATGTTAATAAGGATGAGCATGCGCATAGTGCTGCATGGATTTTGCAAACATACTTGAATGTTGGTAAGTGAGGATAGAGCGTTTTTCTAATGTGCGCTGAATTGTTAACAAAAATATTTTTATATAAAGCTTTAGGCTTGAAATAATTTATGTTTGACTTTTTAAGCTTGAAATTTCCATGTAACATTGTGCTTGAGAAATGTGATTTGTTAGCTAGAATTCTAATGCTCACAGTTTACAAACAAATTCGGGCAATTTTGGGTTTACAGAGTCTCAAGATGTAGTAAAAAAAACTTTTGGCTGAAAGGTATCAATTTCTATTAAAGCTTGTTTGTGTTTTAAAAATAATATAAATGAAGAGAGTTTATGTTTTTTTGATTTTATTAAATAGTGATATTAAATAGCTATAATATGTTATTACAAAATTTGTCTTATTGATACTTGTTTTTATTGAAACAATATCTTTAAATAATAATCTTTGTAAATTTTTCGGTATCTGGCGCTTAAATCTTATTTTAAAAAATTGATGTTACTTTTGGTTATATATGCAGGAAGATTTAGTTAGAGGATATAGGAACTTTTTGCTTGGTTCAATTAAGACTTATTTTCTTGGGAAAAGCATTATTCAAGATGAAATTGATTTTTTCACTAAAAAAGAATTAAAAGATGGTTTGCTATTTTTTCTATGTGTTTTCGAAAAGATTGATTTGAAATTGTTGAAGACCATCGAATATGAAGATGCTGCTGTTTTTAAAAAATATATTGTACTTTCAAAAAAAGGCGAGGCTCAGCTTACGCAAAGTGGCAAAGAGCTCAAGCAATATTTAGAAGAAAAATTAGCATTGCATGCGGCAATGTTGGAATTTAATGGAATTAAGCCTCAATACCTTGGTAAGATTACTACTATGCTAAAGCGTTTTGAGAAGTTTTGGCAGATGATTGTTACGTTTTCTCGTAAAAAGCAAATTGAGGCTATTAGTATTAATGATGCTCCTAAATTAGAGTTAGAAGAGTTTGATGATGTACACGATATTTCCAAAGAAGGAATGTAATCAATAATTATTGGGACTTTCTTTATTATTTTTAGTAAATTTGATAAATTTATAAAAACAGGGAAGAGCTTGATGATTTACAAAGATATTTTGCAAAGAAGGAATGTAATCAATAACCATTGCAGCTTTCTTTGTTATGTTGAGTAGATTTGCTAAATTTATTAGATAAAATGTTGTTTTTTCTTTTAAGTCTATGCTAATTTGCTCAATTTTTATATCATTTTTGTATGTCGTTTGTACTTTCGCTTTTTTATAGAGTTTTCTTTAAGCGCATTTTTAAATTTACCATTTTTGTGCAAATAGTTTCTGTTATATCTTTTACATTGTTACAAATGCCCCATTTTCTTTCGATTATTAAAGGTGTGCATTTTGAATTAACTAGCGTGTTTATTATGCTTATGCTGCGTACACTTGAGTGGTTCAATTTTATTACTATGATTAGTTTTGTTTCTTCTTTACTTACTGTGCTTGGGCATGATTTGAGAAAAAACAATATGAATATCCTACTTCTTCAAATGGCTAAAAAAAGTAAGTTCTTGATAAAGCCAATGTTGTTGCTAGGTGTTTTTTATTCGATGTTTTTTGTGTTTATTGATGGTGTTTGCGTGCCACGTGCTAATTTGTATTTAAAACAAAAATTGGTTGAATTAGCAAAGGATAAGCTTATTGCAAGTATTCAGCCAAGAAACATAGTGCCGTATAAAGAGTTTAGTTTTACGACACAAGCGCGTATTGGTGATGAAGAACTTTATGGCGTTTTATTAAACAAGGAAAGTGATCCTGAAATTACAATTCTTGTGCGCAAGATGCATTTTGATAATAGACAAGCATTACATTTGAGTTTAAAAGATGGGATTGGCAAGATTGCTAGTGGCGATCATACAATTATGTTGCGTTTTAAGAAGGGTGTTTTTGTCGGTCCTTCCTCAATGGTTCGAGCTAATAAAACAATTAGAAATGAAACAATTTTTGAATTGGAATATGGCCAAGAGTTGCTTAGAAGATTTTTGATGGCTTTAGTTGCACTGATTGTTCCATTTTTTGTCTTTGTTCGTTTGTTTGGCTCCATTTTTGATTTGTCGCTTGCTTGCTTGGGATATTTAGTAATGCTCTTTTATGCTGTTGAAATTATTCTTCCATTTAATATTTATGGATATTGTTTTTCTGCGCTTATAGTCTATTTGATTTATAGAAAAGTATTGAAAAATACTCAAAAGCTTGGTGGTGTGCAATCATGAAGTTGGAAGTGCGTTTTATGATTTATACATTGCGAGCATTTGCTATGCTTATGGCAGTATTTTTCCCAATTTTATATTTATCAGACTTTTTGTTTAGCGAGGCTTTTAGTTTTTTTTATGCTCTTGCAAAAATGCCATTTCGTTATGGACAATCTTTGTCAAGTCTCTTGCTTTGGAGCGTTTGGCTTGGTGTTCGTAATATGCGTCGACTTCATGGAGATGCAACTTTTATTACAATTGGCTTCTTACCACGGCATGCTTTAAAATTTATGATAGCTTTATCAATTATTTTCATGTCATTGGATGCGTTCGTTTTTATTCCTTGTAATGGAATTTTTCCTCAGCAGGTTATTAAAACTAATTGGAGCATAAAACAAGTTAAACAAGATGCTTCAAAAAAAGGAAAAACTTGCACTGCGTTTGTTCATAAAATGGATGATCATATTGAGCTTTGGCAAGTTGATGGTGGTACAAAATATATCCAGGGAAATTTATGTAATAATATTGCAACTTTTCATGATGCGCAAAGTTCTTTTAATCTAAAGTTTGATGAAGATGATTTTTTTGTATTATGGAATGAACCTAAAAAGCTTACTTTTAAAGGTTTAAAAAATTGTGCAGCTTACATGAATCATCATGGCTTAGATGATTCTGATGTTACAATGCAATGGCATATTTTTGTAGCAAGAATTACATTGATTATCTCAATGGTTGTATGCGGATTTGCTCTTGGCTGGAAAGATAGTGTTACTGCAATTATTGTATGTTGTATTTTATCAAATTGGTTGAATCAGGTAGTCATATTTATGCCTTTGCTTTATGGAATAATTTGTCTTTGGGCTAATGTGTTGTTTTGGATGGTGTTTGGATGTTTATTGCTATAGTTTTATATTCATTGCTGATTATGCATTTTGCAAATGCAGAAGTTGTACAGTACAAGCAAATTGTAATTTCTGATGAGGAATTGGATCTATCTGATATATCATTTACATATGATTTTCTAGTTGGAAAAATTGCTAAGGTGCATCTTGATAAAAAGCATAATAAGGTTATTATAAAGGATGCTGTTTTTGATTTTGAGGATATTGTTAATAAAAAATGGTCCTTAAAAGTTACTTATGGGTTGTTTGAAAAACAATTTAAGGAAATACGAAAGATCAATATAAGTTCTCAAGATGGTGCTATTATTAGTATTGATAAGATTGATTTTAATAGTATTTCTGAAAAAATAGATTTTGATATTAGCAATGTATATTTTACTCCGTGCAAAAATGTTTTTTGTTGGAATGTACAATTTGATTCTTTTGATAGAAAAAATAGTTGCTCTATTGTTAAGGGTTTGAAATTTGGTGTGAACGGAATTCAGCTTCCGTGGCTTGATCTAGAAGTTAATTCTTTTGCAACAAGTGGATTTCTTATCCCAAGTTTAAAAAAAGATGAGTTTGATGGTTTGCTTTTAAAAATACCATATTATATTCATATTGATGATTATAATGATTTCAAAATTACTCCAGCTTTTGGACAAAATTTAGGAGTTGAATTAAACTATCGCAGTCTTCTTAATCATGATATTGTTTTTCTAAATTGCGATATAAAATATCTTGGTACAAGTAGCATGAAAAGAGGAGCATATTTCAATATCAAAAACGAGCATTTAAATGAGAATGATGGTCTTGATATGGATTTGTTGTTAGTCACTTCAAGAGAGTACGCAAAATATTGGGATAATAAGCATAACAATCAGCGACGTGCTTTTGTACCTTCATATGTATATTATACTTACGATAATTGGCGTTTTGGTACATTCAATTTAATACCATTGCACATTAATGATATTGGTGTCATGATTCCTAAAATTGTTTATCATAATCGCTTTAGAGTTGATAATTATGTTTGGAGAATAGAAGGTTTAGCTGCCGCATATGCTTTTAGAGATAAAAATATATTTAATTTTGATGATAATATGCGTTATCAAGGTAGTTTATTGTCATCTATTGGTTACAGCAATAATTTTCTTGGTTTGCTCACGCTAATGGAGCTTGGTTGTAAGGTTCATAATCATACTGATTATAGCACTTTTTCTCCATTTGCAATAAGCAGTTTTCGTCTTCCAACCATTCGTTTTGATTCTAATTTTATTCCAAATCTTGTTCCATACTTAGATAGCAAACTGATAATATCAGTTGGTAAGATCAAGGCATCAAAATGGAGCAGATGTGTGTGCGAACGCGAATATTTAGTTCCAACTTCTGTTTATGAAAACATTGAAAATAAAATTGCGAATTCAATGATAAAATGGGGAGTTTTGGTTCCTTATGATAATTTTGAGTTTGATATTGGTGTATTGAAAGATTCTAAAGGTGATTATGCTATTTTTGGTGTTGGATATGCTAATGAATATCTTTATTTTAGTGCAAAAGATCATATGAAAAATTTTGATGATCATCATGTTTCTTTGAATGTTGGAATTGATCATGAGGTTTTTGATTTTTCTTCTCAATATTCTGTATTCTTTTTCAATAATGTTATGAATCAAAAAATTTCATCACAAGTGAAAATAAAGTTTTCTAGCGCTTTTTCAGTAGCTATGAATGTTTTGTGTAAGATTAGACCTGAATTTGAAATGGTTCAAAGCGGAGTTCAGTTTGTTGGAAAAACTAGTTGTTGGGAATTTTCCTTTGGTTTAAGCTATGGATCAAATGCATTGGATTATCAAGATACTGATCAAAAAACAATGCTGACTTTTGCAATTGGAATCAATGGGTTGGATCAATTCAAAAATGCTATCGATAGGATTGAGATGTTGAGATATGATTTGTTTAAAAAACCTCCTGATTTTGGAACAGAAGCTTCCTCATTTGATTTTGCAGAGTATTTATGATGAAAAGATTAAATCTTAATTTGTTTCGTGATTCTTTAAAGTTTCTTTTTAGATTATTTTTTGTTCCGCAATGTCCTGTTTGTAATGAGCCTCAGGCAACAGACAATATCTGTAGCGCATGTTTTAATGCTATTTCATTTTTAGGTGCTGCATGTAGAAAGTGTCAGGAGCCGTTTGAGTATCAAGTTCCTGGGGTCGATATCTGCGAAGCTTGCAATATTAAGCACTTAGAGTTTTATAATTCAATGCATTGTGTAATCAAATATAATGAGACAATTAAAAATTTGATAGTGCGATATAAAAATCAAAGTGATTTTGGATTAGGTCATTTGTTTGCAAAATGGATTTTTAACAAAGATCAAAATATATTTTCTTCTGCAGTTGATGATAAATTTAACCAGATAATTCTTGTTCCAGTTCCGTTGTTCAAAAAAAGAATAATTAAACGTGGATATAATCAAAGCCTTTTGCTTGTTAGATGTTTATCTAAGTTTTCAAACTTGTCATATTTAAATGTTTTAGAGCGTACGCGTGATACTAATTCACAAGCTACGAAAACGATTGCTGAGCGTGCGGATAATGTAAAGGGTGCATTTGCTTTAGCTAAACAATATCAATCATTTGTACGTGGGAAAAATTTTATTATAGTTGATGATGTTATTACTACAGGTGCAACTTTGTTTGAATGTGCCAAGATTTTACACGCAGCAGGAGCAAAAAATATAGAGCTTGTTGCAATTGCGCGTCGTTTGAAAAAGTCTCATTATCAGAAAGTTGATTTGTCAAACGAGATGTACTAACGCATCCTTGTTTCATAGTTGTTTGTTTTAAAACAATTTATACAAATTCATAACAAATGTTAAACTTTCGCTCATGGTAAAATAGTGCTTGAATTATTTCTTTATTAACTAATATCAATGCTATCAAAAAATTACTTTGTGAAATCATTCTTTCATTTTAAACATTAGGCGATTTGTTCATCTGATTATTTGTGCTTTTATTATGCTTTAACGTAGTTTCCATTATTCTGTTGTTTAAACATTAGGTGATTTGTTCTATCTGATTATTCGTTCTTTTATTATGCTTTAACGTAGTTTCCATTATTCTGTTGTTTAAACATTAGGCGATTTGTTCTATCTGATTATTCGTTCTTTTATTATGCTTCCGCCAATTAGCCTTTTTCCGTCATAAAATGCGCATATTTGGCCTGGAGTGATTGCTGATTGCGGCTCAAGGAACTTGACAATGTTTGTTTTCGGATCAAATGTTCCTAGAGCTGCCTTATTTCGTGCTCGAATTTGGATTCCTATTTCTTTTTCAAAAAAATACGTTTGGTCTACTAACAAGTTTGTCTCTTCTACCAAAAACTTTTCTTCGTGTTCATTTTCTTTTGCCACGATAAGGATGTTCTCTTCTATGTTAAGTTTTACTACGTACCATGGTCCATTGCTTAATCCAAGATTTTTGCGCTGTCCTATTGTGTAGTTTGCTAGTCCTGTGTGTTCTCCTAGAATTTGCCAATCATTTTCGTCATGTTTCTCTATTTTTTCTTGAGTATACTTTTCTGTATGTTTATCTTTTTCTAGTTTATATTTTTTGCACACGATTATTCCAGTTTTGAACATTTCAGGACGTATTTTTTTTAAAAATCCACGGTAATCGCCATCAGGAATAAAGCATATATCCTGGCTCTCGGCTTTTGCAGCAACACTTAGTCCAATTTCGTTGGCAAGCTTGCGCACAAGTGTTTTTGGTATTTTTGCAAGAGGGAAGTGTAACATTTTAAGCTGTTCTAGTGTTGTGAGTGCAAGAAAATAAGATTGATCTTTTTGTTCATCTTCGCCTTTCATTAACATGTGCTCATCATTTTCAACAAATTTCTGTGCGTAATGACCAGTTACCATGTAATCTGCATCGATTGATTTTGCAAAATCGAGCATGTGGCCAAATTTTATATATTGATTGCATCTGCCGCATGGAATTGGTGTTTTTCCAGCTTCATATGTGTTCACAAAATCATCAATTACATTTTTTTGAAATATTTGGGTGTAATCTAGTACATAATGCGCGAATCCTTCGCTGTTGGCTACATTTTTTGCATCTTGGATATCTTTTCCAGCGCAACACGTTTTCCCACGTGCTACCGCTTCTGATCTGTATAATTGCAATGTTATTCCAATTGTTTCAAATCCTGCTCGTTTGATTATTGCTGCAGTAAATGAGCTATCGATTCCGCCAGACATGGCTACGACTACTCTAGAGTTTGGTTTAAATAGTGTTTTTATGTATTCTACGCATTCTGTGATGTTCATAAAAATTTTGCATCCTTTTTTGCCACAATAAAATTGGACTAATTTCTTAAATTTGATGCGTTGATTACTCAGCAGCTAGAGTCTCTTCAACAGAAGCTTCTTGAGTAACTTCTTGTGCAGCAGATGTTTTTGTAACCTTGGCCTCTTCTTCACGAGCCTTTTTAGCTTCAATTTCTGCTAGAGCAGCAGCTTTTGCGGCTTCTTGCGCAGCTTGTGCTTGTGCAATACGCTCTTTTGCTTTAGCTTTTGGTTGAGACTTGTTTGGTCTGTTTGGAACTGTTGGCTTTTCATCTATAATTCCCAGCTTGTGTGCCAATTGCAATATTTTATCTGTTGGTTTAGCTCCTTGGGATACCCAGTGTTCATAACGTGCCTTATCTATGTGCAATCTGAATGGATCTGTTTCTTTCAACAATGGCTGATAGTATCCAAGCTTTTCAACAAAACGGCCGTCGCGTCTGAATTTTTGCTCTGCAGCTACGATTGCAAATGCATTCAGATTTCTTCTGCCTCTTCTTGCTAACCTGATTCTTAACATTTATACCTCTTCGTCTTGCCATCATAGCAGAAATGCAAAATAAACTCAATAATTGAGATGGAAATTATGTTTTATTCCTGTTTGCTTTATCATGATTAGTTTTTATCCGTTTTTATTAAGTATTTTAGTCGTTTCAGAAAGATTATACGAAGTTGTCTTGCATAGAGAAAGCGCATGCGATAGTTTAAACTTCGGTGCAACAAAGTATGGTTAGAAACAATATAATGATTATGATGGAAGGTTTGTCTGAGCTTCGTGTTTCAATGATTATAAATTCGTAGTCTTGTACAGATTGGTTTATTGATCGGTATCAATTTAGCATGTTTTCTATGATTTCTTGTATGCATTAATATGATGTTTTAAATGCAGCCTAAATTTTAGAGTTGGAACGAGTACAAAATTTTTATATAGAGATTTTTTTCTCGTGCTTAATGAAACTGGAAAAAAAATAAAAGTTGCAATATGTGTTTGTTGGCATGGTATTATTATCAATGTGGGGGGAAATAATGTCGATGAACAGAATCAAAAGAAAGATGCGCGAATTAATTGGGGCAAATTTAAAGATGATGGTACAGTTTGGATATTGGCTTGGTATGTTTGCAGGAATTGTTTATGCGTATGCAGGTAATTTGTTCAACAAGTTAGTTGGCTTGCCAGCGATTGCGCTTGTTCAGCAGTTAGCTCTAATTGCGTTCAATGTTGTTGTGTTTGTAATTGTTTGCAGTACTGCATTTGCTATGCTTACACTAGTTGTGTTTGGCTTAATTGGCTTTTTGCTTGGCGCATTAAAAGCTGAATAAGTATTAATAATTCATAAAAATTACTTCATAAAAATCAACCAAGAATAGAGTGTGTTTTTTATTTGCTCTTTTCTACCAGGCCTAGCCTCAAACAAAAAACCTAATACAAAATTTCTTCTAAAAAAAGACCGCTAGCTGGAGCTGTTATTCCAGCATTTTTTCTATCACACGATTGAAGTATTTGTTGCATTAGCTCTGGTTTCTCACATTTCGTGCATATTTCATATATTGTTCCAATTGTGATGCGTATTTGATGCTGTAAAAATGATCTTGCCGTTATTTTCATGACAATCATGTTATCTTTTTCTTCAAAAATGCAATTATCTATTGTGCGAATGGATGATTTTGCTTGGCAATCTGCATCTTGAAAACTTGCAAAATCATGTGTGCCTAGCAGATATCTTCCGCACTCATTTGCTTTTTTGATAAATTCATTTTTGTTTGTAATTTTTGGCGTATGCCAGTATTGCCATGCTAGAAACACATCTCGTACTCTTGCTGGCAGAAGATAATATGCGTATGTTTTTTGTTTACAGCTAAATCTGGCATGAAAATCATTATCTACCGGTTTTATGCTTTTTACGCTAATTGTTTCGCTTGATTCTTTCCCTTTTAGCAAAGAGTTTATGCTATATATAAACTTATTGTGCTCTAGCTTTTTGTAAGTATCAAAATGCGCAAATTGCTGACGCGCGTGTACTCCTGCATCTGTTCTGCCTGCTACGCATATTCGGGTGGTGTGTCTTGTAATTACTGCAATTTTATCTTCCAACACACCTTGAATTGTGGGTAAATCTGGTTGGTTTTCTTGCTTTTGCCAGCCTCGATAGCCTGTGCCTAAATATTGAATTTCTAAAAGATATCTATATGTTTCTTCCATCTTGCTCAATTATTACATACTTTTGTTTGAGCATGTAGATATTGGGTTGTATCTTGGTTCTTGCGGTAATGTTCATTGATTGGTAATGTTCGATAGTTTATGATTGATTGCTCTAATACTAATCTTATTTATAGGCGCTACGTATTTTTTTTTGAGTGGTAATGGTGAAATCTTTGATTAGCAAATATTATGATTGATTGGGCTTAACTTGTTTAAATTAGGCGAAATTTTGGTAGGTCAGTTTTGATAAGCTGCTTTCTGCACAGTATGGCGAAATCGTATTAAGAATCTAATACAAAAGCCTTTAATCTTTGGGTTTTATATGTTTTTAGTAAATTCTTATTTCATCACTTGTGAATTAAGTTCATTTAAACTCTCTATTTTTGATAAAATTTTGGCTAAAGCAGTAGCTTTTTCATATTAGACCTGGTAAATTATCGAATAAGGAGGGTTTTTGTGAGCAAAAACGATAACAAAGCCAATGACCTGCGCAAGGCAAAGGCATTAGAAGCGGCTGTAGCGAATATTGAAAAAATGTTTGGTAAGGGCTCAATTATGAAGTTTGGAAACAAGCAAGTTGAAGAAATGGAAGTGGTTCCAACTGGGTCTTTAGCATTAGACTGTGCTTTAGGTATTGGTGGTTTTCCAACAGGGCGCGTGATTGAGATCTCAGGAGAGGAAAGCTCAGGTAAAACGACTTTGGCATTGCATGTAATGGCGCAAGCTCAAAAACTTGGTGGTACGTGTGCATTTATCGATGCAGAGCATGCTCTAGATATAAATTATGCAAAGCGTATTGGCGTAAACATTGAAGAGCTTTTGATTTCTCAGCCA
The DNA here is from genome assembly GCA_027371775.1 of bacterium. Classification (GTDB taxonomy): domain Bacteria; phylum Pseudomonadota; class Alphaproteobacteria; order CAJXXZ01; family DAHXLG01; genus DAHXLG01. The sequence continues at coordinate 938 of DAHXLG010000018.1, read as the reverse complement.
GATAGCGGCGAGCAAGCGCTTGAAATTGTTGATAATTTAGTTCGTTCTGGCGTGATAAAGTGCATTGTTATTGATAGTGTTGCTGCGTTGGTACCAAAAGCTGAATTAGAAGGCGATATGGGTGCAAGTCATATGGGTTTGCAGGCTCGTTTGATGAGCCAAGCTTTGCGTAAGTTGACCGGTTCTATTTCTAAATCTGGTTGTTTAGTTATTTTTATTAATCAGGTGCGTCAAAAAATTGGTGTGATGTTTGGAGATCCTGAAACTACAACAGGTGGCGTAGCGCTCAAGTTCTATTCATCTATTAGAATTAAAGTGAAACCACTTGGTGTGATCAAGAAGGATGAAAAAGTTATTGGTCGCGAAGTTGCATTTCGTGTTATAAAGAACAAGTGCTATGCTCCAGGTGCTGTGGCTAAGACAATTATAAGCTATGGTACAGGTATTTCGCGTGTAGATGAGTTATTAGAATATGCTCTAACATTCAATATGATTCAAAAAGCTGGCGCATGGTATGCAATTGGCGATAAGAAAATCGGACAAGGTAGAGAAGCAGCAAAAGCTTACATGCAAACAGCTCCAGCAAGCTTCTTAGAAGAGATCGAGAAGAAAGCAAAAGATTCAATTGGTAAGTTTGATCAAGATATCCTAGCTAAGGATGAGGACGATGACCCAAATGGAGAAAGCTTTGTTGAAACAGAGGATTCTACAGCAGAAGAATAAATGCTCAATGTTTTAAACAGATAGAGAATGCAGATAGAAAATGTTTTATATGAAAAGAATATTCTTGGGCATGTAAAGATTCAGTTAGTAAATTTGATGATAATATCATAGTTGTATGATGATCTAAATGGAGAAAGCTTTGTTGAGATAAGAAGATTCTACAGCAGAAGAAATAGCTTGATAGTATATAGTGCGCATTTTAATGCGCATGTTGA
>DAHXLG010000017.1 GCA_027371775.1 bacterium | reverse complement strand
CGATCCATGATTGGACCAGAAATCCTACTTTGATACTCTTTTGCACAATTAGGCCCGCGCGCACAACCTTTAGCCGTACCCAAATATCCGCATTTACATGGATTCATTGCTGCAATTATTTGTGCTCGTGCTGGATATGTCACATGATTTTGAGCTCGTGAAATCGTAACTTGCCCTGATTCCATCGATTGTCTTAGCCCTTCAATTGCTTTTGAATACTCTGCTAATTCATCTAAAAATAACACACCATTATGAGCTAGCGATATTTCGCCAGGCATTGCCTTTTGTCCTCCGCCAACAAGAGCGACCAAAGACGCAGAATGATGCGGATCGCGGTAAGGACGTTTACGCTTCATTACATAATTCGTAAGCTGATTTGCCACGCTATATATCATCGTCACTTCCAGTGCTTGAACCAATGTGAGCTCCGGCAAGATTGTCGGCATACGCTTGGCCAGCATTGATTTGCCAACACCAGGAGGTCCAATCATCAAAATATGAAAACCACCAGCTGCAGCAATTTCCATTGCTCTTTTTGCAACTTTTTGCCCTTTAATATCAGATAAATCAACAGAATATTCTGTTTTCTCAATCACAGGCTTAAAATCACTTGCAATCTGATGCTCACCTTTAACAAAAGACAATATCTCTAAAATATGTTTAGGAGCTAAAATCTGCATCTGATTAGATGCAAGCCGCGCCTCAGGTCCAGAATCAAACGGACAAACCAACGCCATGCCATGCCCATCCATCTCTTGACTATTAGCATACATAGCAGCAAGCAGCGCACCGGGAACACGTTGTAATTTACCATCTAAAGCAAGCTCACCAATTATGATCCAATTCTCAACAGCATCCTGAGGAATCACTTCCATAGCCACAAGCAGACCAATTGCAATAGGCAGATCATAGTGACTACCCTCTTTTTGCAAAGATGCAGGCGACATATTAATAGTAATACGCTTAGCCGGCAAATTCAGACCAATAGTATTGAATACAGCCCGAATACGTTCCTTAGCTTCACCAATAGATTTATCAGGCAAACCAACAATCGTAAAAAATGGCAAACCAGGACCAATATGAACCTGCACATCAACTTTACTAGCCTCAATACCAGAAAACGCAATAGTACTCACTTTGGCAAAATTTTTGCTCACACCATTCCCCTAAAACTGCACAAGATCATTGCAGACTTAATATACAAATTATATCAAAAATTTTACAAAAAGCTAATAAATATTAACAAATCGCTCAAATACTGAGCAAAATAGAATTATTAAAAGAAAAAAAACTAAATTCCAGATTCAAAAAAGCAACAACATAAACGAATCAAAGTGATGTTTTTTTAATCAAAAAATTTTTATAATTATAAAGTATAGATCTGGCTATTAATATATTATAGCAATTGTACTAAAACAATTACAAAAAGCTTCTTGAAATACTTAAAAGGGTAATTTTATTTTGTTCCTCTAACAAAATTACTGAAACGGGAAAGATTATTAGGAGATTTATGACGTCTAGAATCTTTTTTATCACGCCTACCGCTAGGAACAAATTCTTTATTTTCTTTATTTAATGCCATTTGCTTCAAAGAAGAACTCACGCCTGAAACCGTGTTCACTTCAACCTGCTCCAACACAGGAGATAAAGCGGACTTTTCAACTTTTCCAGTTAACGGCTTCTCCACTGAACCTGAAGTAACTTTAGATAAAGACTGCTCATCTTTGCTAAAATTTGTTGAACCAGCTAAAGTCTCTACCGAACCTTCATTAACATTCTCTTGAGCTTCAAGTTGTAGACTAGTTTTCTCATGAGATAGATCACGTGTATTCGATTGAAATTTTCCACTATCATCAGATAAATTCGAATCAGCATCTAGATTTTGTCCAATAAAGCTAGTACATGAAGCATCTGCTACACTAGGCGCAACAATGCCAGTATCGGAAGCTTTAAACGAACCTATTTCATATACAGACTCTTCTACTTTTTTTATCCACTCCATCAGACTTACCAATGCTAATACCTGAAGCATCTACTCGAATAGGGCAAGAACTTAACGATGAAATAGCAGAGTTTTGTTTGCCTTTTTTATTGCACTCTTCTAGAGCATAAACCAACGCATTTTGAATCTCAACAGCATCTTCAATCAAAAAGCGAAGAAAATTTATTGAATCAATATGTTTCTTCGGCTTTTTAGAATTCCTAAGGTCATATAAAACATTACGAAATTGTAATGTATAACTTTCTTTAATATTAGAAGATTTGAACAAATTATTTATAACAATAATAGGTATATTACATTCGAACTCAACTTTGCAAAACTTCAGATTTTTTAACACTTCATGAAAACTAGCACTTTTCAACGGAAAATCACTTCTTTTATACAATTCAGCAAACTTGTCCTGAGCAAGTTTCAAATGAGCGCAAACTAAATATACATCCAAATCTTTACCAACAGCATCCAAATATTGCTTTAACTTATATTTGTTCGCATTTATATGATTTAGCATTTCTGCACTTGGGTAAAATTCTTCATTCAATTTAAACATGCATCTTGAACCTAACACTTGGAACAACTGCTCTTTACCTAAATCTATCAATAAATCGTACCTATCCATTTTTTTTAAATCATAACTTTCATAACTTTTTTCCAAGTCTTTCTTAATCAGAGCAATAAAAATATTAATAACTGCTTCTTGGTATAAATCACGTTTAAATATTTTGGGAGCAGATTCCACTATTTCCAAACCTAAAATAATAGTATCAACTAATCTTGCAATACGAGATTCATCTGGAGATTCATCTGGAGCTTCTCCCTTTAAATCTTCATCAAATTTCAAATTACTGTAATTGAAGCCTGAAAAAAGTTTCTTAATATAGTTTACAAATGCATGTTTAGCATGTATGAGAGCCCCTTGACTTGTATGATTTGATTTATAAAAGGATAAAAATATAGGATCGAAGATATTAGACCTATTACTATCATCACATTTTAAAATACTATTCACTTCTATTATAAATTTATCAAGCTTTGCCTGTTCTTCCTTAAAAAGAACTTCTGGAGAAATTTTTACTATTCGAGTTACATTTCTAGATTTATATAATGAAGCATTAACTTTACCTAATGCATCGTTAACAATTTTATACAAAATATTTACGATAAAAGACTGATCAATTTCTGAATCAGCACAAACTTTAAGCGAATCAATGTTCACGAATACTTCATTATTACTATCAACTCTTCTTGTTGCACGAGGCGATGGATCTGAAGCTGCAATACCATCATCTACCATATAACCATCGAAACGAGAAGATAGATTCTTGACTGGAGTAGGAAATGCTTCAGGTATCGATGCAAAAACTTGCAACTGCAAAAGATCTGGCTGATCAACTAATATCTCAACTTTCTCAAACATATCCTGTTCAAAATTACCGATAACAGATTGCAATAACAATATATCTTGCTCATCACATTTTTGTCCATAAAACGAACCGTTGACATAGCCATATAGATTAACTTCTGCTTGTGCGTTTTTCCATAAAAATTTGTCATCATTTTTCGCGCAAACAAATATGGGAAACAAAAATAAAATAAAAGTACTCACCTGAAGAGGTTACATATATCAATTCATCTTGTAAACCCCTTGCAGCAAGCCATAATAGTGCAAAAAAACAATTGTTTCCCAGTCTCTGACAAATGGACTAAAAGACACACAATATTGCGCAACTAGAACTAGTCAAACACGAAAAAAGCGATAGTCACAGTATTTTTTAGACAAAAAATAAAATTTATTACAAAAATACCGAACACAATGAACTTAATACTCATAATGGAATCATTTTATATTTGTGCAATATTAAAAAAACAGATAGAAAAGTAGCTATATGATATAACACAATGAATCAAAAACCTTTATCACTTTATAGATGCAAGTTAAAAAACATCTTTACTCTAAATAAAAATAAATAATATGATCAATTTATATTGGTTTTAATTGAAAACGCACGATTAATATCTGCAAAACGGAAAATGGATTAATACACTATGCAAGATTGTAATATTTTCGTTTTGTTTCAATACCCAACTGTTGTAATGAAATCCATTTTGCACTGAGCACAGAAAAATTTCACAAGAAATATTAGAAATGATTTTGCAAAACTCAAGATTTATCAAAACAATAAACCAACACAAGCTTTTTGAATATCGCAAATCTAGTTCGCCTTATAATTAACAAATCTAATGGATTTCCAAATACACTTGAAGTTCGAAACCAATATTATAAATGATCTTGTTTCCCTTTTTTTAAATTTTTCAAGATTTATTTTTAATAGCATGGATATATAATAAAATCTATCAACTACCAAGTGCTATTTGGAACTCACAAGATTTGTTTGTAAGAATTTTTTGTATATTATATTTGCAGTTGAACTAACACAATAAATTTCAATCAGCATTATGGAGTTTATGCTTTAAACAAATTATTGAAACATAAAATCGCGCAAAATAATTCATATCGTACAAATCACATCTCTATATAATTGAGTTTATCATTTGAATAATTTAAGCTAGACCTAAAAAAAATACTTGAATCTGACTTAATAGAATGATAAATCTGCAACCTTTAAAAGCACACATTAGAAGTGAATTTAGCACGAATTTTGTTATTATTTAAAGTTTTTACAATATCCTAAGCGACCATTTTAAGAGACTTCTCTGACTAATTGGCGTAGCATGAATCATAATATTATGCTTAAGTTTTTTTTCAAAAAGTATAAACATACTCAGCCATTTCAATATACATCTCTGGCTAGTTGCTATACGTATTTATAATAATTATTATGCTCAACCAATCTTTTTTGAAAAAGTATAAATATCCTCAAACTGCCACTTTAAGAGACTTCTCTGACTAATTTGCGTAGCATGAATCATATACCAGTTTTTTTTTGAAAAATAATATTAAAGAATATCCTCGAGAACCACTTCAATAGACATCTCTACCTCGCAGTTACCATATGCATGAATAATAATATTATGCTTACCAATCTTTTTAATCTGATTGTTAAGCTTGATGTTATGAGCGGACAAAGCAATCCCATGCTCAGCAAAAGCCGCAACAATTGCATCCTGACGCACAGATTCATACAACTTCTCGCCTTGTGCAACTCGACGCTTTAGAACAATCTGCAAATCCTTCACTTGGTCAACTAATTTTTGAGCCTCTTTTATATGAGCCTCCTCTTCTTTTTGCCACAATAGCTTCTGATCTGCTAATTCCTTAAGAACATCATCACTAGCACGCTGAGCAATGCCCTCGCTTTCCAAATAACGACCGAAACCACGGGTAACATTAACAATATCCCCAGCTGCCCCCCTCTTTCTTAAAGATTTTTTCAGTACGTACGCAACTTTTTTTACTGCCTTCATATTCCTTATTCCTCTTCGTCTCTTTGCTATAAATATATCACACAAACATGATACAAGCTTGGTGTGCTGAATCACCCTTGCGTTGTCCGATTTTCACAATGCTCAAGTATCCACCTGGACGATCCTTAAACTGCTTGCCATATTCAAAAATTTTCTTAGTAGCAACTTCATCACCGCGCATTTGAGCTAAAATAGCTCTGTAATTTGCTAAATTTTCTTCTCTAGCCATTGTAACAAGCTTATGTGCTATTGGAACAATTGATTTCGCCTTAGCTTCAGTTGTAACTATCTTGCCGTGTAAAACTAGAGAACGTACTAGATTATACCATAATGCTGCTCTATGATTTGTACCTCTACCCAATTTGTATCTTTGTGCTTGATGTCTCATTTCTTTATACCTCTTTTACAATACCGAATTATTTCTAATCTCTTCAGCCTTAGCAACCAAATTCTCAGGAGGCCATCCTGGAATGTTCATATCCAATGTCAGACCCATTGAAGATAGCTTTTCAAGCAATCTGTTCAACGAGTTCTCTCCAAAGTTTGGCTCTTTCATCAAAGTATCCTTAGAAACCTTCACAAGATCACCGACATATACTATGCCAAGCATTTTCAAGCAACGTAAAGTACGCGTTGAAATATCTGGCAAATCTTCAATCTTCAAGAACAAGTTAGGACTCAAAACATCCATACGCTTCGTGCCAGATGTGCTTGCTGAAGAACGTGCCGATTGATCAAAACCAGCATGCTTGCTAAACTGTTCCATAAGCAAGTTCAGAGAATATTGAAATGCCTCATTGGGACTGACCGAACCATTAGTGATAATATGCAAACGCAAATCTTCATAACCATCTGTTTCATGCTCCTGCACTTCAAAGTTTACGCTTTCAACAGGGCTGAAGAATGAATCGCATGCAATAGCCCCTAATTCAATTTCATAGTCCTTTATAGAGCTTGCTAACTTAATTCCACTGCTTTTTTCAATGTTCATTTCAAGCTTGATGTTAAATCCTTTATCTAAAGAACAAATATACGCATCTGCATTCACAACGCTTACATTTGAACATGCAATATCTGCTCCTGTAACTACACACGGACCTACTATATTCAAATTTGCTTTAGTCTTAGAAATTTCGCCTTTGAAAATAATTTTCTTAAGATTAATGATCAATTGCTGAGCATCTTCCTTCACGCCAGGAATAGAAGAAAACTCATGCTGAATACCAGATATTGTAACAGATCTAATTGCATAGCCTTGTACGCTGCTTAGCAACACTCTTCTTAAAGCATTACCAACTGTTGTGCCCATACCACGCTTCAAATTTGTATACTCAATAATAGCACTAAAATTCTCATCTGCTAGGTTTTGCTCTCTTAAGCCAAGGGACTTAATTTTTGATAGATATCCACTCATTATTTTTCCCCTTTAGCTCTTTCTAGCCTTTGGCAAACGAGTACCATTATGTGGTATTGGCGTGCATTCACGAATCTCGGTCACATGAAATTCATGCAATCCGCGCAAAACAGCTTCACGACCATTACCAATACCCTTAAGCGCAACACTAACAGTAACAACACCCATACCTTTTAATTTTTTTACCAATTCTTCAGTAGCAGCCTGTGCCGCAAAAGGCGTAGCTTCTCGCGCTCCTTTAAACCCAGCAAGACCAGCCGATGACCAAGCGACTGTATTTCCAGACTTATCTGCAGCAGTAATAATTGTATTATTAAAAGACGCATTTACGGTTATAATAACTTCTTTAACGTGCTTTTTTGATTTTACTTTTTTCTCAACTCGCTTGCTCATGCTCTGCCCTTCTTCCTTGTTTTAGCATTATCATGCGTACGTTGTCCTCTTACAGGCAAATGCGCTTGATGACGCAACCCTCTGTAACAACGAACAGCCACCAAGTTTTTGATGTTTGTTGCAACCTCATGCTTTAAATCATTTTCTACTTTGTATTCTTTATCGATAAACGCTCTGATTTTTGCTAGTTCCTCTTCGGTTAGAGTGTTCACGCGCTTCGTACGCTCTATACCTAGCGATGTGCAAATATGCTCAGCACGGCTTAAGCCAATGCCATAGATATACTTGAGTGCAAAAACAACTTGTTTATTCACTGGCAAATTAACGCCTGCAATGTTAGACATATATCCAAGACTCCATAGAGCCATTAGACCAAATTTAACGCAAATGCGCAAGGCCCCGCGCAAATGGAGTATAAAAGAAGCATCGTATAAATCAAATTAACAAATCACTTAACCACTCGTATTAGCAAATACAACTTAAGCACCGCAAATTATAATAAAAACCAGCAATCATAATAATTTTATCTTAGCTTCCATAATTTTTTAAAACATAAAAGATCCAAGAAAGATTGCTAATCACACATTTCATACAATTTTTCTCTATACGAAATATATAAAAAGGACTTTTGATAAGGTATTATTAATGAAAAAACTTCTATACTAAAAAATGTTCTAAAAAGCTTTATCAATTTTTCAAATTAAACAAAATAAAAAACAATGATACTTATACAAGAAAAAAGTTAACAAACATGTTTCTCTAATCACATAATAACATATTGGAAAATATTAATTTGTCCATAAACTAAATATAAAAAACAACAAAACAATTAGATAAATTCTTGCTAAAAATAAACAGATACAGACAAAATATTTATTCAAACGATTCTAATAATTCTAATAAGCAAAAACTTAAATCTGAATCAAAAGCAGTGCAAATTCAGTACAAACAGGCGATAACGATATAAAAACTATAAACTCTAAGCGATGATACTTTTAACTTCAGCGTAAACTTCTTCAACTTGTTGAGTAGCATCAACGGCATGATAAATGCCCTTTTTAGAATAATGTTCGATTAATAAATCTTTTTCCTGATGAAAAATTTCTAACCTGCGCGCAACAGATTCGCAATTACAATCATCATCACGCATGTATGCATCTTCTGAATAATGTCCGCAGAAATTGCACTCTTTAGCCTCGCACAATAAGGCTCCATCACACACTTTGCATAAACGACGATTCTTTAATCGATCGCACAATATCTCACATGGCACAATAAAATCTATAACCTTAACACTCTTATCAAAATCTATACTACTATTCTCATGAATAAATTTTTCAAACTCAAAAACTTGAGACATATTCCTAGGAAATCCATCTAATACAAAATCTTTGTGCATCACATGCTGCTTGAGCAAACTAATAACAATTTCTAAAGGAGCAAATTCGCCTTTCTTAATAGAAGCTTCAATTGTTTTACCATAATGAGTGCTATTGGCAATCTCTGAGCGCAAAATCTCACCTAATGCAAATACTTTAAATCCATCGCGCTGTGCTAATAAACGTGATTGCGTACCTTTGCCTGACCCTGGAGCTCCTAATAAAATAATCATAAAAATAATCCTCGCATAGCGCTAATAAGCATTTTTTACATTAATCCGCCATATCCTTTCTTAAATAATTTTTCATATCTGAATGCTAAAATCGTTGTCCTAATTCTTTCGATAAAATCAATAGCAACACTTACAACGATGATGAAGCTTGTTCCACTAAAATACAAAGAAACTAATGATTGAGACATCATAATTTCAGGCATAATACAAATAATAACAAGATAAATACCACCAAGAGTCGAAACTCTCATCAACAATGCTTCCAGAAATTCAACAGTCTTTTGTCCAGGACGATATCCCTTGATAAATCCACCGCTCTTGTTCAAATTATCAGCCGTTTCCTTGCAATCAAAGAACATCGATGCGTAAACAGATGCAACAGAAAAAATCAAAATAGCATAACATACTATATAAATCCAAGAACCATGTACTAAGTTCTCTAGAATATAACGTCCCCATGAAAACTTACCAATACCAATTGCGCTTAGCAACATTGTTGGTACTGTCAAAATTGTACCAGCAAAAATTGGAGGCAATACACCAGCAGGGTTAAGCTTAATAGGCAAGAAGGAAGAACGCGCTTCCATCATCATGTTCGATGAAACTTGTCTGCGCGTGTAATGAACTTCAACCGGACGTTCAATACGCTCACAAAATACAATCAGCGCAAATAAAGCAAACACCATTAAGCAAACAACGAATAACTTGAACACAGCAACTTCCCCACTCTTGCCCAAAGAAAACAAGCGAACGATTGAGCTAGGCAAGTTTGCCACTATACCTGTGTAAATAATAATAGAAGATCCATTGCCAATGCCTCTAGACGTAATTTGCTCGCCAAACCACATCACAAGCATTGTACTGCAGCAGAAAATCAAACATGCAATAATGCGGAACCCAAAACCTGGGAACATCACGATTTCAGAAGTATCCTTCATCAATTCAAGCGCAGTAGCCAAACCGTAACCTTGAACGATTGAAAGACCTAACGCTCCCCACTTTGTATATTTCTTAATCTTATCGCGTCCCATTTCACCTTGTTTTTTTAAATTAGCAAAATACGGACTCACGCTACCAAGCAACTGGAACAAGATACTAGAAGTAATATATGGAGCAATGTTAAGTGCCATAATAGTCATTCTGCTAAGCGAACCACCAGAAAACACATCAAACATGCCAAAAAAGCTTCCGCTAATACGCGCTTGCAAAGATGAAAGCTGCTCCACATCAATACCAGGCAATGGAATAAATGATGCAATACGATACACAATCAACACAGATAGCGTAAACAACAAACGTTTATGCAATTCTTTTGCCTTTAGTAAAGCTGTAACTGAAAACCCTGCTCCAGAGTTTGCGCGAACATTTTTTGCACCCGCAAAACCAGACTTTAAATTATTACCTTTAAATGTAGAAACTTGCTTATTACGAGCTATACGTCTCAATAAAACTCCAGACTTAGCCGCTGATAGCAAATTCTTAATCTTGCCAAACATATAAACCCACTTTCATTGTTTCTAGTAACAGCAATCTCATATAACTAGCGCTTATTTTACTAATTTCAAGCTGCCATTTTGTGCAGCAATAGCAGCCTCTGCTCCCTTAGAGGCAGCATGAGCTACGATATTCAATTTTTGTTCGCAAGCTCCAACCAATTTGTATTTAGCAGCCTTCTTGATAACACGGAACTTACGTAGCAAAGCAAAATCAATTAGAGTTTCACTAGTGATATACTTGCTTTCTACCAACCTATCTAAAGATTTCAATGAAACTGTCGCCATTTTATCAGGAGTATAGAATGTGCGCTGCTTTGGCAAACGACGCTCGATTGGTGTTTGTCCGCCTTGGAAGTTACCTAAAGCAACGCCGGTACGCGCAGTCTGACCCTTACCACCTTTTCCAGGGCTATTACTTTTACCTCTGCCAACACGCTTGTACTTCTTTGTAGCTCTTGGTTTATCTTTTAAATCATTTAAACTCAAATCGTATTTCATATCACTTACCCTTATATTCCTCAACCTCTACAAGATGCTTAACAACAGCTAAGCGACCCAAAAAAGCCTTATCGCTATTTTCAAATACAGAGCTCTTGCCTATCCGACCAAGCTTCAATGAACGTAAATTTGCTTTCTGCACATTGGTTGTTCCAATAGAACTTACAGTTTGTATTACCTTAACCTTCATTTAGTCACTCCTTGCGGCATAACAGAGAAATATTCAAACTAGCCGCAATTTTAAGATCAATCACCGAGAACTTCTCTATGATCACAATATTATGCCAGCCATGAGTATATCTCATTTTTGTCACCTAAAATAATATAACACACTTTTGAACAAAAACGCCAGCGGGTGTCATGAATTAATAATCATTCTCAGTTTTTATAACAATTCATAGACAAATTTATCAGATTAATAATGTGCAAATGATGAAACTAGACTATAATTTCAACCAGTCTTAGCAAACTTATATAGTATTACGTGCTCACTTTTATACCAAAAAGCCACACAAGAAAACTTCTAAAACCAGACTTTCAAGAAAAATACTATTACAAAAAAACCTGATGCACTAATTATGATATCTAAAATGGATAAGTCAAAACATACAAAAAGAAAATGAACGCTTATACAAATTAACATATATTTTTTGAGAATTTTTCGAGAACAAATCATCACGCAGCAAATCATGAAGAATGTTTATAAAATCATCACGCATAATTATAAAAAGCTACTTTGCAAATAGCATTATTTGCTCTTTTTTTAAACTTGAGCATCAAACGAAGAAAATACTTGCAAATTTTTTAAATTCTTTTTTACGCTCATTACCGAATATTACCGAATCTTTATCTATATTTCAAAATTGATTACTTCTTCTTTGTATTTTTCACTATCTATTAGCTAATCAAAACCCGAAAACCGTTAAGCACGCGCTCAACCACTACGCTTGCAAAAATTTCCAATCCACACAACAATGAAAATACAAACAAATCAAGAAAAATGCAGAAAACACTGTTTAGCGAAAGCAAATAAAGAATCAGAAACTTTAAAAAAAATTATGTATCGCAGATTAAGATAAGAAACAAAAATGCAATGAGCGTATCTATACAATATTTCATTCCATATTCTATCCCATATTATTATAGCTTCAGCTAGCTACAGTAGCATGTTTTTGAAGCAGCAAATAAATTCGCTATAGGTACATCACGCAATTTTAGCAAAATCCAATTTTAGCAAAAGATGTTAGAAAATCAGTAGATTTTAGTGCAATATATAGCACAATCTGCGCAAAATAATTACTTGAAATCTGAAAAATATCGGTCAAGAAAAACGGGAATACTACTTAGCTTCAGCCGTGCTAGCTACAGTAGTATTTTTTGAAGCAGCAAATAAACTTGCCACAGGCACATCACGCAATTTTGCAATTCTGCGTGGAGTTTGGATTTTCTTAAGTGCATTAAATGTAGCTTTTACAATGTTGTGCGGATTAGAGCTTCCAACAGACTTACACACGATATCTTTCACACCCAAAGCTTCGAAAATATAACGCATGCTACCACCAGCTATAACACCGCGTCCACCTTTTGCAGAACGCAAGTAAACTTTTGCTCCACAATATTCTTCATAAATATCGTGATAAATCGTACGATTTTGCTTGAATGGCACATGAATCATGTTTTTCTCAGCAACTTTTGTAGCCTTTTTTACAGCTTCAGAAACTTCAACGGAACGTCCTAAACCGTAACCTACGCGTCCTTTTTCATCTCCTACCACTACCAGAGCAGAAAAACGCATTGCCTTACCACCCTTGGTCACTCTAGTAACTCTACGTAAAGAGCAAACATGCGCTACGTTTTTCTCAACGTGCCTTCTTTCGAATGTACGTTCTCCGCGCTCGCCTCTTGACCCTCTTTCGCCTTTCTCATTTCTCTCACCAGATTTTTCAACCTTTTGAGTAACTTGGTTATCCACTGTTGTGTTTTCATTGTTTTCAAAAGTCTTTTCAATTTGTTCAGTCATATTCTATATCCTATCCATTTAGAAACTCAATCCGCCATTACGCGCAGCATCGGCAAATGCCTTAATCGCACCATGGTACGCGTATGGACCACGATCCAAATACACAACCTCGATTTTCTTTTCAACTAATTTTTTAGCAATTTCTTTGCCCACCCACTCAGCTTTTTGCACTCTAGTTGCTTTGCCTAAAGTGTAATCTTTTGAGTTTGTGCTTGCACTTGCCACTGTAATGCCTTTAGCATCGTCAATTGCTTGCACATGAATATGTTGTAGCGATTTGAAAACAGAAAGACGCATTCTTTCACCAGCATTACTGCGTAGCTTAAATCTAGTTCTCTGAGCTCTTTTATTTGCGTTCATTTCTTCTTTCCTTCCTTCCTGATATAGAATTTGCCAACTTTGATAACACCTTTGCCTTTATATGGCTCTGCTCTCCTAAGCTTTTCCATATGAGAACATGTCTCACCAAGCAACTGCTTATCATGAGAACGTAGCGTCATTTCATTATGCTTCTTCAATTCGATCTCAACACCAGCTGGCACTTTGAAAATAATCGGATGAGAGTATCCTAAATGTATTTCAAGATCATTACCCTGCTTGATAGCCTTGTAACCAACACCAACAAAATTGATATCCTGTTCAAATACATTTGAAACACCAGCAACTGCATTTTTCAAGTTTGCAACTAGTGATCCCCAGAGAGCTGAAGAAACTTCTTGACTATCTCTGTTCACCTTGCACTTGCCCTCTTTGATTTCTAATGAAAAACCAGCTGGAAAATGTACCTTATTAGATGCTTTCGCTCCTTTGCACACAATTTTGTCATCTTCTATTGTACATACTACTCCACTTGGAATTGATATAATTTGCTTTGCTACTCTAGACATTATCGCACCTCACAAATCAATTCGCCGCCCAAGTTTTGAGCAATCGCTTGTCTTCCAGAAAGCATGCCCTTTGACGTTGAAACAATCGGCATGGAAAATTTTTTCAAATAAGCTCTTAAATCGTTGCTTGAAACATACACTCTCAAACTAGGCTTAGACACCACACGCAAACCACGAATCACAGACTTTGCTTCTCTGTATTGCAATTTAACAAGACAAGCTTGCTTCAGTTTGCACGTAGCATCTTCCGTTTCTTGGACCATTTCATACCCTTTAATAAAGCCTTCTGCTTGCATGATATCTAATATGCGCAAAACAGTTTTTGTACCACGAAGCACCACCGTAGGCTTGTTCAACATAACCGCGTTACGAATACGCGTTACTCCGTCACTAATCCAATCCATTGACATAATTACCAACTCGCCTTTCTTACACCAGGAACTTGTCCCTTACCAACTAATTCTCTTAGACAAATTCTTGAAATTCCCAAAGATTTGTGAACAACTCCGCGTCCACGACCCGTTAACGCGCAACGATTTCTGTAACGCACCTTAGACCCATCTACAGGCAACTTATCAAGCTTCTGCGCTAGAGTAAACCTCTCTTGCAAACTCAAGCTTGCATCTTTAATCTTCGCCTTTAGCTCTGCTCTTCTACTAGCATATTGCTCAATCATTTGAGCTCTGCGTAAATTTCTTTGTATAACTGATTTTTTAGCCATTGCAACATCCTATCATAAAACTCATTTCTAAAACATACTTCATGCAGCGTCTCCTTTAGAATGAACAACTTCAGACTTGAATGGGAAACCGAATCCCAAAAGAAGCGCTTTAAAAGCAGATGGATCATTTTTATTCACAACGAACGTAATGTTCAAACCAATGCTTTCTGTATTCTTCAAGAATTCGCGCACCTCAGGGAACACAAGATAATCTTTTATACCCATAGAAAACGCTTTACCATTGATCGATTTTTCATCAAAACCTCTAAAATCACGAATACGAGGCAACACGATGTTGCGCAACCTATCCATGAATTCGTACATTCTCTTCTTGCGCAAAGTTACCATGATACCTGTCTTCATTCCTTGACGGACCTTATAGGTAGCAATAGATTTCTTAGCCACTCTATAGCATGCTTTCTGACCTGCTATGAATGTTAGAGCCTGCATTGCATTCTCCATCTTGGCCGAATCAGCAAAATACGATCCAGCACCCATGCTAAGCACTATCTTTTCTAACTTCGGAACTTGCATTATGCTCTTAAAACCAAGCTCTTTTTTTATCGAAGGACAAATATCCTTCTTATACATATCATGAAAACGTGCGTTCATAATTTTTCCTCATCCATCTTTCTAGAATATCCGTAAATACCACAAACTGCAAGGGTTCTAGCGTTTTTAAACGTTGATTGAATGAATAATCTAAACTGATGAATGAGAAGAGCATTCGCTCTAATCAAACACATAACAGCCGAAAACTTCATTGCAACATGAATACGATTTGTTAATGAATTATCCAATTCATCTGACTTATAAACAAACTTCATTGAACTAAAAGAATTCAACTTGTCTGATTGATTAACAGACTCAGCTGAATTAAAAAATTTTAACAGATCTGCTTTATAAACAAATCTCATCGCTGCGCTTTGCGCATTCACTTGATCTAGAGTTTTTACCTGCATATATGCGTACATATACATAATTAGCGAATTACCTTACCGCTTTTTTTAGCAACAATTTGCTTAACATCGCCGTTCATAACCACTTTAACACGAGTTGGCTTGCTGCTAACCGGATCAACATGCGCTACGTTGGAAATGTGTATTGATGCTTCTTTTGTTGTCATACCTTCGCGTGTCTTTTTGTTGAAGCAAACTACTTGGTTCAAACCTTCAACTATAACACGGTTAGCTTCCACTAGCACTTTTTTGATAACGCCTGTTTTGCCTTTTTCTTTGCCTGCTAAGATATAAACACGATCGCTCTTTTTTACTTTAAATTTCTTCATCACAAACTCCTTAACACACACCAAACTAACATACGCCAACTGCCAAAGATCTGATCTTCTGAGAAACTTCGCGTGGCACAAGACCAGTAATACGAGTTCCAATAGGATCACCCTTTTCATTAATCAATACAACAGCATTGTTGTTAAAGCACACATCGTCTCCGCTCTTTCTTCTAATCGGAGCCTTTGTACGAACAATAACCGCCTTGTATTTTTCACCAGCTTTTACCTTACCGTTTGGAATAGCAGCTCTAATTGATACCATAATAACATCACCAACAGAAGCATATTTACCAGCAGCGTAAGTTGCAAAGCAATTTACTTTTTTAGCGCCTGAATTATCGATGACATCTAAAATACATTCTTTAAAAATCATAGCTTACTCCTTACAACTTTCCTTGTTGAGCAAAATCAACAGAGCTAATTTTATGTCTTTTTCTTTTTGAAATTGGCCGACTTTCTTCCAAGTTAACGATATCACCAACTTTAACACCAATTTCATCATGCACCATCAAGGTAGAATGAGTGCAAATCAAATTGAGGCTGTGCGTAAGTGCGTATCAAGATCGGTTAAGAGAGGAGGACGTTTCTGGTCTAGGATGTTCCCACACTTGCCTGTAACTGCAAAGCCTATCGAAGTTCGTATGGGTGGTGGTAAAGGTAGTTGCTAAGAAGAAGGCATCTGCTGGGAAAGAAAAGGGAGCAGAATAATGGGTAATAAATCATCGACAAGAGCTCTCAGATTAGGAATCTCGCAGCAGTTTGATGCAGATTGGTACATGGAGCCACGTTCTTTTGCAAAAACATTGCATGAGGATGTATTAATTAGAAATCATATTGAAAAG
>DAHXLG010000016.1 GCA_027371775.1 bacterium | reverse complement strand
CAGCCACACGGCATCTGCTTATAATTTCGATCTAAAAACTGCATCATAATAGGTTTTTACTTCTCTCGAATCATCTAGCAAATAATGCTTGTATAATATCAGATTATTCTATCTGCACAAGATTTCAATGCAAACGATAATTACTTTGCTAATTTTATCTCAAAATAATTACATATTGAAGCACATATATTGCTATACTGCATGATAAAATTACGTGATTTGGCTAAAATTATGTGATTTGGCTTTGTAAATCATATCTTTGTAATATTTCAAAAAATGCTCAGCAGTAATATAATGAAGCGCGCTTGCATCAACTAAATTACAATTAACGTACCAAACACTTTTGATATAAAAATCATAAACTTCATTTCTGTTTTTCTTTTATAAACTTATAAGAAACAAGAAATCTCTCTTGATTAATAGCCCATTTGAATAATTTTTGCAAAATATCTTCAGCTCCTTCAATTTCATGTTATTTTTCTAGCGACTTATTTTATAATATAATCTATCTTCAATTTCTTGTAACATAACAACCTATTTCCAAAATACTATCTGCTCATTTTCTCTTGCATAAGCTAGTACCTTTCTAGCTTGCATTTCCAACAAATCAATATCGATTTCTGGACCAGAAATTGCTCTCACCAACTTCAACAATTCCTCTTTTTCGTTTTCTAATTTCTTCAACTGAACCACAAGATCTTTCTTTTCTCGCTGCAAACGATAGTAATCAACAAATCCATAATTTGCAAACACTAAAACCCACAAGCCAAAAGCCACCAAAACACTTCTAAAAATTAATCTAATGCGGTTCTTGAACTTAACTTTTAAATTTTTTAAAAACCTTTTTATCGAATATAAAAAATTTGCTAGCATATTCTAGAATTTTCCAAATTTTTCTTGTTGTAACATACGTAGCTGATCAGATGATAGCGCCATTAACCGTTTTAGCTCTTTCTTTATTTCTTTGCGCGCATTTTCAAATGTCTGATCAGGGAATCTGTGAGCTCCACCTACTGGCTCTTCAATTTCCTTATCTATCACTCCCATTTTCAGCAAATCTGTACTCGTAATTTTCAAAGCACTAGCCGCATTTGCCGAAAATGCTCTATCCTTCCACAAAATTGCTGCACATGCATCAGGCGATGCTACTGCAAATATAGAATACTTCAACATCATTAATGAATGACCAGATGCTAATGCAATCGCTCCACCAGATCCACCTTCACCAACAATCACACTAAGCAATGGCACTTTAAGAAGAAAATTTGCACGAATACAATCAGCCAATGCATAAAATTGCCCGCGTTCCTCAGACCCCTTGTTTGCAGCCGCACCCTTCGTATCAATAAATGTAATCAATGGCAGATTAAACCTGGAAGCAAGATCAAACAATCTAGTAATCTTTCGATATCCTTCTGGATGAGCCATGCCAAAGTTGTTTTTGATACGCTCATCAATATCAAATCCCTTGTTGTGTCCTGCTACTGCAACTGGAATGCCATCAAACTTTCCAAGACCACACACAAGTGCAGAATCATCACCAAACGTACGGTCTCCACAAATTGGAACAAAATCGGTGATCAACTTGCGTATATAGTCAACACCCGTTGGACGATCTGGATGTCTCGCAATTAACAAGTACTGCCATGGCTCTAAATTTGCATAAATTTTGTTCAAAATTCTAATAATTTGTTTATCTAGAGAAGTCAATTCATCAACTAACGGAGAATCCAAGCTAATGTTCTTTTTTAAATTGTTCAATTGCGCTTCCAGTGGCAAAACCACTTCTTCGAAACCTAACTGATAAGTCATCACTTATGATTTTATCAAACAAATCATATTTTTTCAATCTATCTAAAACATGCACTAATGAAATAAATGGGAATTTTAAGAAACACCAGAAAGGCAATAATCTGTCTTATGTTTTAGCGATTGTTTTTGCAAAAATTTTTATTGTACATTTTGTACTTAATTTTAATAACAAGCTAACTAAAGCGTGGAGTTTAGTCTGCCAAATTTCGTTTTATTTATTACAAAAAAACATAATTAGTTACACTAGAAAAATTTTTATGATACAATCAAAAACGTAATGTTGCTATTATTTATCTCTATATTTTTTGCATTAGTTATACTCAATATATTCGCCAGACCAAGCGCTCATGCTTTGTTTCAAAAATCTTTTGTAGATATTAAAATGCCTATTTGCATAATTGATCATACTGGAAAAATCACTTGGCAAAACAAGCAGTTTCAAGAAATATTTAAAATTACCGATACAAACTTTGAATCTCAATTCAAACCAAAGCAAGTGCTAAATCAAATCCAAGTAGTTCGAGGACAAGATGCTTGGAGTATCAAACACATAAAGCTAGGAAAATCTTTTGGGGTAGTATTTCAACCTATGAAAAAAGAAATGCTGAATTGGTGGGAAAGCATTCCATTTCCTATAGGCATTCTGGGAGAAAATAATCAGATAGAAGAATGCAATTTTAGCTTGAAAAATATATTAACAACAGACGCAGTTAAAAAACCAATAACAGAGTTTGCTCCGCAATTTGATATCAAAAAAGCTCAGCAAATTAGAGGACAAGAACTTGTGTGGCATAGCAAAATCGGCATGCTACCAGTAGTAACTTGGGCAAAACCTTATGCAGATAAGAAGCTATTAATTCTAGAAAACAGAGCAGAGTTCATCAAGCTAAAAAACAAAGCTCAAGAGGCTCAACATCTTCAGATTATGGGTCAACTTGCCTGCAGCATTATTCATGATTTCAACAACCTACTTACAGCTATCAGTGGCTTTTCTGAAGTACTTGAAACAAGCATTCCAAAAAATGAAATGCTTACAGAAATTAAACGTAATACACAACAAGCAGCCGAACTTGCAAAAGAACTGCTCAACTTCGTGAAGAAAAAACCTAGCGAACATCATTCATGCGAATTAGCAACATTTTTACGATCTCGCAAGACTATGTTGCAAAAACTTTTAGGCTCGCACATTAAACTCGAAATTACGGCAAACTATGATGGTTGGATCGAGCTTTCACAAACGCAAATTGAGCAAATCATTCTAAATCTAGCAATTAATAGCAAGGATGCAATGGGTTACTCACTAAATGAAGATGATGAATACAAACCACATAATCCAAAAGTAAATTCATTTATCGTAATTCAACATAAAAAACATATAGCTGTTAAAACTACAATTAATAATACAACAATCGAACCAGGCGATTATTTTGTTATTGAAGTAGCCGATACGGGCAAAGGTATATCAAAAGAAAACATGAGCAAAATATTTTCACCATTCTTTTCTACAAAAGCAAAGGGGACAGGACTTGGCTTAGCTTCATGTCTACGTATCGTTCAACACGCTGGCGGCACAATCGATTTTTCCACATCCGCACTTGGCACAAAATTCTTCATTTATCTGCCAATTGTTTTATCCAAAATTAATTCTTCAAACACAACAAACGAATCTGCAGAACAAAAAACCACAAAAAAAACGCTGGCTGATAAAGCTAGTCAATCAAGCAATAAAATTCATATTATGATTGCAGAAGACGAAGAAGTAATTCGCAACTTAACTCAAAAATCTTTAATGCAAGCTGGATATAATGTCACAGCATTCTCAAATGGGCAAGATGCGTTTGAGGCAATGCTTGCAAATCCTAATATCAATATCTTGTTAACAGATGCAGTGCTACCTGGAATCGACGGAGTTGTTTTAGCAAGCAAAGCCCAACAACTTAACCCTGAAATAAAAGTTCTCATCGTATCAGGGTATAGCTACGATGACCTTGCGCCTAATATTAAAAACACCATACAAAACTTAAATCATATATACTACCTTGGAAAACCATTCACATTAAAAGCTCTAAAAGAAAAAGTCATCGAAATTGCAAGTTGTAAATAATGAACCAAATCTTGCTATAGTAGATTTAAGATTTAATAAACACAACCTAAAAATTAAGATATTTAGCTTAAAAATAGACTGGCAATTAACCAATCTTGCTTAAGGGCTTTAAACGCAAATAAAAAGAAGATCAAAATCACTGATATTTAGTTTGAAAATAGACTTTAAAAATGAATTTGCCTTTGATATTAATAGCCTGAAATGATAACTTTCATATGATCTTTGGAACGATCTTTGGAACTTTTTAGCAATAATAAGCCAAGACTGACTTCATTAAATATTAACCTGTTTTCATCATAATCTCGACTATTTAACTTAACAAGCACGCATATGTAAAAATAAATGATATGGCAATCAAAATTATATAAACGTTAATCTTATATCATAAGCTATTAACAAGATGTACAACAATTTTGCAGTCAAAAATTAACACTTTTTTTGCCTATTTGGCAGAAAATAAATTATATGAAGAAAAGATACATTTTAATGATGATTGTAATGGCGGCAAATGGTACAAGCCATATGCACACAAAAGTTAGCAACTCATTATCAAGAACCTACAAAAATAGAAAAAGTTGTAAAAAACAAAGAGTACAAAATGCAAATTAATTTATCTGAAGTTATAGATGAAGTTCTTAATTTAAAACATTAAAAAACTAATATCAACTGAAAAATAATAAGCTCTATAAAAAACAAAAAAAGAAAATAAGAAAACAACTCAATAAAACTAGCACCTAATTATAAAAATGCATCGTACACCTTCCAAAAATATTCTCAAAAAAACTTTTGGATGATTAGATATTTACGAATTTTGAGATAAAACTTTATTATAGCTAGTACAATAAGATAGATAAACCTATGTTAGCAAACCAAAAGCCATTATCAAAACCGCTTGGAACTTCCATTTCTCTTACCAAAAATGATCCTTCATATTTCTTGCCAGCAAACCAAAAGCCGTACCCTGTATTTATAGTTAAACTAAACATCTTATTAAAATTCATACTCAATCTTAAATTAGGCATCAAACCATGCATCCTGCCAAGATCAATATCCTTTTTAACATTATTATATTCTTCAAATGCACTAAAGCTTTGAGTGATATATCTTAGACCAAAATCAAACGATACGGATTTATATAACTTGATTCCTCCATAAACACCAGCTGAAATAAGCAGACCTTGACTAAAACTAATTTTAGCAACACTGCGTTCTTTTTTCTCAGAAATAGTTTGCAACAAATTTTCAGAATTTTTTTCGTATTCAATGTTTTTACGAGAATTTAATATTTTTTGCCTAACAGCAGCAGCTTGTTTTATATCTTTCTTACCAAGTTTTGCTTTTTCAAACACATCATCCTCAAGCTTTATAGAACTAATTTCTGAATCATCAACTTTATAGTTAGCAATTAAGTTTTTTTGCTCATCCAAGCTAGTACATATTTTATTTAAATCTTTTTCAGACATTGTAAAATCTAATTCATAAATCTCCAAATATTCATGACGTACAGGATTACAAGAAATAAATGAATCAAAACCAATCAAATAAGAAAAATTATTTGATGAAACAATTTCATGCTCAAACTTAACCTCAAGACCACCTGCACGTGATTCATAAACATCTTCATTTAACTTATCTTTATTCTGAACACTTAAAAGAGATAACTCAAAAGCTTGGAGAGCATAATTACCAGAAAGGCACTTTTTAGCAAATATTTCGTATAAATTGTGATTATTTATTCCTAACCCAGAAATTGATTTTTTAAAATCGTTCACTTTTTCTTGTTTATTTATATTTTGTAAAATAACAAGAGCTTCTTTTTTTTTATATTCAAAATCAAATTGATCAGCCTGCTTTTGGCATTTTAAGTTGGAAGAATCACCTTGGGAAGCTTGAGCATTTTGATTTTCAATTTTATCTTTTTTTTCGGTTGCAACATCAGAATCAATTTGAGCCCCAACAAGCTTAGCTACTTCGCCAATTAAATACAATTGTTCAGCAATTTGTGATAAACCTGCCAATTCTTTTAACCTAGATTTATACTTTACTTGCCTATCTCCGCATCCTCCAAAAATTGGACTAATCGATATATGCAAAGCGCTAACTTGCACAAAAAGTAGAGTTAATAATATCTTTTTCATGCATCAATTCTATAAACATTTTCCAAACAAATCAAACGAATCTCATCTTTGTTGATTACTAAGCAAACATTACTCATAAATTTCTTATAATTGATCTATCCTATCAATCTCTTTTAAATCTTATAACTCAATTGGAATTCAACCAAACCAATATTAAAACTATGGTCTAAAAAACAGCATTAATAAACTGAAATAGATTTGAATGATATAGCAAACAACTTAAAGATATTATTACTTTTCCATCTGCTTTAGCTTGTTAAAATAATCACCCGCATGATAAGAAGAACGCGTTAATGCAGAAGATGCGACCATTTTGAAACCGCGCGCAACCGCCTGTGCTCTATAAAACTCAAATGTCTCTTGATTAACATATTCAGCCACTTTGTAATGTTTTGGCGTTGGCTGCAAATACTGACCTATTGTAATGAAATCTACATTCGCACAACGCAAATCATCCATTACCTGCAAAATCTCCTCGCGTTTTTCGCCAAGACCTACCATGAGACCAGATTTTGTATATATTGTTTTATCCGCATCCTTTACTTGCTTTAGCAAATTAAGTGAGTTGAAATAGCGCGCACCTGGACGTACTTTTTTATATAATCCAGGAACAGTCTCAAGATTATGATTGAATATATCAGGCTTGGATTTAATAATAATTTCAACCGCTCCATCTTTTCGCAAAAAATCTGGAGTTAAAATTTCAATCGTAGTTTCCTTGTTGTGAAGACGAATCTGAGCGATTGTTTGCGCAAAATGATTAGCTCCACCATCTGGAAGATCATCTCGATCAACCGAAGTTACAACAACGTGCTGCAACTTTAAATGAGCTACTGCTTTTGCCACGCGTTCAGGCTCATTTGGATCAACCTCATTGGGCTTACCTGTTTTTATATGACAAAATGCACAAGCACGCGTGCACGTATCACCCAAAATCATAAAAGTCGCATGTCTTTTTGCCCAGCACTCACCTATATTAGGACAAGCTGCTTCCTTGCACACAGTGTTAAGTCCCCATAAATTCATAAGATGTTCAACTTCGTGATATTCAGCACTCATAGGCGCGCGCACATGTGGCTTTTGGTATTCAATCTTTTTTTGCTCAGCACTTTCTTGACAAGTTTTTTTAAGAGTTTGAGAACACGAGCTAGATTCAGAATTAGATTGACAACAAGAAGGACCACATCCATTTATAGAAAATTTAATTTCGTCCATCAAAGAAATAATAACATAATAATTTTTTTCGAAATATCCCCCTACATAAAAAAACCAATTTAAATTACAATTAGAATGAAAAATAATATAGTTAGGGGTCCAAAATGCACTGGAGTAATCTGATTGTCATTCGCTATTTTCGCTCTAGAAAAAAAGACAAATTCGTAAACCTTACAAGCAAAATTGCGACTTTTGCAATTTCGTTTGGCATTGCAGTACTAATTGTAGCATTTTCCGTAATTCGCGGATTTGAAGAAAGCATTTTTGATAAAGTGCTACAAGACCAAGGACATATCGCAATATTTGGCAACGGCAATTTTGAAGCAAAAGAAGTGATCTGTGCATTGCCAAAAAATCTTAAATATAAAGAAATTGTTGAAACACATGGAATGCTTTATAGCAATTGCAAAACTGAAACTGTTTTGTTACGCGCTGTGAATCAAAAAGAAATTGATAACTTAACCTCAACAACTGGTAGAAGATTGCAAAATGGTAAAAACAAAGCCTATATTGGCTACCGTTTTGCAAAATTAATGGGTATAAAAGTTGGAGATAAACTGAACTTAATAGTACCAATAAAAGCTACTCCACCATTTGGCATTTTGCCTGAACAAATTGAAATCGAGGTTGCCGATATCGTAAAGTTCAACATGCACGATCTTAATAGATTTGGAATTTTTGTAGAACTTTCAGAAGCACAAAAAATGTTGAATCTTAAAAACAACATCACAAAGCTAATCTGCTATGCAAACTGCCTAGAAGAAGCAACCCAAATAGCATTGCAACTTCAAACAAAACTTCCAAAATACAATGTTTTTACATGGCAAGATTTGAACATGCTTTTTGCAGACATAATGCGCATTCAACGCAATATGGTAAGCGTAATTTTAATCGCCATTATTTTGCTTGCAATAACAGCTTCAACTGCTTCTCTTGCTTTGTTTATAAACATGAAAAAACGTGAAATTAGCATACTAATGATTTTAGGGGCAAAGAAAGGAACTATCATACACATCTTTATAAAAATCGCAGCATTAATTGCACTAACAAGCAGCATTATTGGCACAATCATTGGGTTATTACTAGCTTACAATATTGATTATATCAGACAATTTGTGGAATTCATTTTGCAAAGACCTGTCTTTGATCCGCAAATATACCTACTACCTGCAATTCCTGTATCAATACATGCACTTGATATAATTATAATATTAATGGCAAGTTTTATAACTTCACTTATTGCAGCAGTGATACCAGCTTATAAAAGCACATCGATTAATGTGCTGGAGAATTTATAATGAAAATAGTTGAACATAACAGAACAAAAAATGAAAAATTTTTAACACTAGAAAACATTTCTCATAGGTACGAAGAATCTTGGGTACTTAACGAAATTACGTATACATTCGAAAACAAAAAATATGTATTAATGGGACCATCGGGAATAGGCAAGTCTACACTACTACATATAGCATGCAACATTTTAAAATCAACTTATGGAAAAATAGAAACCACGCATGAAATTGGATGTATTTTTCAAACGCTAAATTTGTTGAACGATTTTACGCTAAGAGAGAACATTGAACTAGCAGCCAAAATAAAACACAAAAAACCAGAGTATGAAGAAATAGCTTATTTATGCGGCATTACAAAAATTTTAGATAAATACCCTAACCAGGTTTCTGGCGGACAAAAACAACATGCTGCAATAACGCGCGCACTAGCTACAGGAGCAACGTTTTTAATAGCAGATGAACCAACTGGAAATCTAGATGCAGAAAGTGCACGTATCGTACGCAATTTATTTGATTTGTTGAATAGGAAGCTTAATATAGGATGGATTGTGTCTTCGCATGATCCAGCTTGGCTTGATATTGCAGATGAAAAACTAACACTAAAATCAGCTAGGTTAAACACATTATGAGCTCTACATATATAAACAAATTAGGATCAACACTTGATGGAGAATACACACAAAAACACAAAGTATTTACACCTCTACGCGTTTATTCTGAATACTCTCTTTTAACAAGTTGTATTAAATATTCCAATGCAATTGAATATTGTAAAGAAAATAATATCAACACAATTGCAGTTGCTGATGAAAACAATATGTTTGGAATATTACCATGGTCGCTTGCTATGCAAGATGCTGGAATTAAACCAATCATTGGCAGCTCAATTGTTGTGGCCATAACTGATGAAAACAAGAAATCGCACATATGGGTTTATTGCAAAACATACGATGGATATATCTCATTAAGCAACTTAATGAGCAAAAGTTATCTAGAACACGAAGGCAAATTACCTATCACAAAAATCAATGAATTAAAACATTGTGTTATGTTAATTGATCACGAATTTTCAGATCAAGAAATAGAATATATTGCTAAAAACAAAGATAAATCATGCGACTTTGGCATAGCTATTTCAAGACAAAAAGCCGATGCAGATTATGAGAACAGATTGTTCAGTATTTCAAACAAACTTGATTTGCCAATTGTGGCTGCTCCTAAATTTTATTGCACGAAACCTGAACATATGCTGGCACTTGATGCTATGTGGTGCATTAAAAATAATACATATCTTGCTGAAGTCGATCGCGCCAAAGCCCCTGTTGATGGGTGTTTTTTTTCATCAGAACAAGCAATTAAGTTATTTGAAGATATACCACAAGCAATTGATAACGCGAATATAATTGCTACAAAATGCAACTTTGCACTCAAAAAACATCCCCCTCGAATGCCAGGTATTGATACAGACGAAGAACCTGAAACTGCGTTCAAAAACATGGTCTATCAAGGTTTGGAAAATCGATTAAAAAACATTGATGAAAATGAACATGCACGATATAGAGAACGAGCTAATCATGAAATTGAAATGATTTCTAAAATGGGTTTTTGTGAATACTTTTTAATCGTTGCAGAAATTGTGCAGTGGGCTAAAAAAAACGATATTCCT
This sequence comes from bacterium, assembly GCA_027371775.1. GTDB lineage: Bacteria > Pseudomonadota > Alphaproteobacteria > CAJXXZ01 > DAHXLG01 > DAHXLG01. The sequence goes on along the minus strand of DAHXLG010000016.1, from coordinate 6,566 downwards.
GTAGGTCCTGGACGTGGATCAGGTGCAAGTTGTCTATCAGCATGGTGCTTGCAAATTACAAACATAGACCCAATGCGATTCAACCTAATGTTCGAACGCTTTCTTAACCCCGATCGCGTATCATTACCAGATTTCGATATCGATTTTTGCCAAGAACGCAGACATGAAGTAATAGAATTTATTCAACGTAGATTCGGCAAAGAAAACGTGGCTCATATAATCACATTTGGATCCTTACAATACAGAGCTGCTATACGAGATATTGGCAGAGTAATGCAATTACCATACACCAAGATCGACGATTTGTGCAAAAGATTACCAGCACCTGTACAAGGAATTGCGCCAACAATAAAAGAACTACGTGAAGATGGTAGATTGGCAGAATTTATCAACGATGAAACACGTCAATTGTTCGAAATTGCAGAAAGCATTGAGGGCATGCCAAGACACTCTTCTGTGCACGCAGCTGGCATCGTAATCGGCAACACAAAATTATCTGATATTTTGCCGCTGTTTAAAGACCCTGCTCTTCAAATGCCAATTATACAATTTTCGATGAAACCTGCAGAACAAATTGGATTAGTGAAGTTTGATATTTTAGGTCTTAGCGTACTTTCCACTCTTAGAAAAACATGCGAATTTTTAGCACAAAAAAACATCATGTTAAATCTAGATAAACTGGAACTTGATGACGAAGAAACATTTAAGATGTTACAAAAAGGTTTCATTAAAGCCGTTTTCCAACTTGATAGTGCAGGATTTCGTAACTTGATGATTGAAATGAAGCCTACTTGCTTTGAAGATATTATTGCAGCTGGCGCGTTGTACCGTCCTGGACCTATGGCTGATATTCCACAATTCGTACGCTGCAAAAATGGCATGGAAAAAATCGAATACATGTACCCTAAAATGGAATCAATTTTAAAAGAAACTTATGGCATAATTGTGTATCAAGAACAAGTGCTACAAGTTGCTAAAGAACTTGCTGGATACTCACTTAAAGAAGCAGATTTATTGCGTCGTGCTATGGGTAAAAAAATAAAATATGAAATGGCAATGCACAAAGAAAAATTTGTGCAAGGTATATTGGATATTTGTGGCGGAGAAAAACAAAAAGCTGAAATGTTGTTCGAAAACTTAGCGCGTTTTGCAAGCTATGGATTTGCAAAAGCACATGCTGCTCCGTACGCGATTATGACTTATCAAACAGCGTATTGCAAAAGACATCACCCTGCAGAATTTTTATGTGCAACATTGTTCTATGAACATGTGCAAGAAAAATGCGAAGAAGTTATGCAAGAAGCAAAAAAAATGGGAGTGGAAATTCTTCCACCATGCTTAAACAATTCGCTTGCAAACTTCAGCTTAAACGATGATCATACTAAAATTTTGTACGGCCTTGCACGCATAAAAGGAGTTGGTGAAATTGCTAATTTAATTGTTGAAGAGCGCGAAAAAAATGGTAAGTTTAAATCTATTGATGACTTTATAAAACGAGTTAATCCGAACAAAAAAGTGCTCGAAAATTTTGTAATGACAGGCGCTTTCGATTGCTTTGCTCAAACAGATGATATAGGAACTTCACGCAGTCAGCAATTTCAAGATATAGCAAACCCTAACAAAGAAGATATAATCTCACTTTTTGACTTTAAAGGAGAAATTGTGCCTTGGAAGGACCTTGAGATAATGCAAAAAGAATTTGATTTAATGCATAAAATATTTCATGCACCATATTTCAAATTAGATTTAACAAAATTTGGCATATACAACCATCTTGTGGATATAGTCAAAGCAGGATATGTACTTGCTGTAGGATTAGGAAACAACATTCGCAAAACCAAAGATGGTAGAATCATGAATAGCTACAAGTTTCTAGATGAAAACGGATTCCAAGAAATATTAACGAACACTCCATACGGAAAAGATCTAAAATCAGGAGCATGGGAAAATCTGATTATCGAAGTGGAATACCAAAATGTACGCTACGTTATAAAAAGCATCACACCGCTTGAAAAATTCCTTGGCAGATATCGCAAAATCTTTATTGCATATAATGATGATTTGCCATTAGAGCATGGTGAAACTTCAATTTACAATGCAGCAACTAAGGAACGAATTGGCGATTATAAAATAACACTAGATTTTCTAGCTAAATTTGGCCATAAGATTGAATACGTAGCATAAAATTTTCACAACATTTGACCTAAAATAAAAAAACAATTATTTATAAAATGCAAAAAATATTATTATTATCAATTTTTGCCCTATCTTCTCAGCAATCAAAATAACAGTTACTCCAAAAGTAGGATTTCGAAAAAGCAAATTAGAATATAGCTCAATGCTAAACGCTCTAGCAGATACATACGATTTAAAAAAAATAACGGTAGAATATGAAAAATTTAAAAATCATAAGGATTCTTCATTTTACAATACTTATTATCAGTCTCTTATAGGCTCAAAGTTTATGAAAATTGGAGTAAAAATACAAGAAGAAAACGATGAAAAAAAACTAGATTTACTTAATAGAGGAATAGAATTAAACATCTCAACTTGCGTATATCAAGAAAAAGATATATCAATATCTCTGGAAATAGATGGTATAGTACTAAACCCATTTGAAAGCCTCTTATATGAAAACACTCTTCTTACAAGTAATAAAGACTCTATTGCAAAAGATATAGAAACTCTCAAAAATACAAAAAAAATAATACAAGATTTTAAAGTTACAAACCAAGAGATACAAGATTATAAAAATAAAACAGAAAAAAATAGAGATTTGGTTATAAGTTTAAAAGCTGAAAAAATTGACATTCAAAAAGACTTAGAAAAATTAACTAAGTTGAAGAAATTAATTGATGACAAAGATGCAAAAGAGAAAATTTTAAACTCACTAAGTGATTTAGAAAATTCAAGCAACAAAGCATCAATCACATTTCAAAATGGAAGAATTATTGGCGCAGGAATTTCAAGCACAATCACTAAAAAAAATTTTACATTTAGCTTAGGTGCAAGATACATAACGCAATCATCAAGCATAACAGAAACAGTGGGTCAAAAATCTCAAGTAACAGAAATGCCACGTTTGCACGGTATTATGCCTCATATAAAATTTGGGTACAATTTTAATAAATATATTGCTCTAAACTTAAATTTTGGCTATGGAATATGGCTCAATGAAATAAAAAATGATCCAAGTAATACATTGTTTAATACTCAAGTAACTCACCCAAAAGGCTTAGCAAATGGATTCTGGTTTGCTGATTTCGGCCTTGCTGCAACTATTTACTAAAAAACCTTATTTGCTTGCATAGAAAAAACCATATTAATATCATAAAAGGATAGTTGGCATATCATTTATAGAGTAAGCAAGGATCATAAACTGCTTGTGCTAAACAACGTTCAAGCTTACTAAAAAAACCTTATTTGCTTGCAATGTTGTCCAAACACGCAAATATGGGTAGAATAAATTTAATATGCTAGTTCTAGAAAATATAACAAAATCATTTGGCAGCCGCAAAATTATAAGAGGATTCAGTTACATTTTTCCTGAAAACTCCATTATTGGTTTAATCGGACCAAACGGAGCTGGCAAAACTACTTTCCTAAAAATCATCTGCGGACAAGAACCGTTTGATAGCGGAAAAATTATCCAAAAAAAAGATAAAAAATTAGGTTATTTACCTCAAGAGCCAAACGAGCATCCTCAAGAGACTATCTTGAAAGAATGCTGTGCTGGGAATCAGGAAATGTTTGACTTGCAAAAACGTCTTGGAGAATTGGAGGAAAAATTAGGAATCGATTACTCTGAAGAAACTCTAGAAGAATTTGAAGAAGCCGAGCGCAAATATCGTGATAGCGGCGGTTATAGCTTTGAAAATGATGTACAAAAAGTGCTTATTGGCCTTGGTTTTTCTAAGGAGCAAATGAATCAACACCCTACTACGCTTTCAGGCGGTCAACGCATGCGTTTAGAAATCGGTCGTTTACTTGTAAACAACCTTGATTTGCTGATTCTCGATGAGCCTACAAACCACTTAGACTTACCTAGCATCGAATGGTTAGAAGAATATCTAGAAAAATTCAAAGGCACGGTTTTATTTGTATCACATGATGAATCTATTCTAAACCGCTTGCCGGATAAAATCTTAGCTCTTGAAGGAGGATTTTTAAAAGAATACACAGGCAACTATGAAGATTACGTTGAGCAAAAAACCCAGTTTGAAGAGAACAGAGATAAAAGCAAGAAAAACTTAGAAAAAAAGATTAAGCAGCTTAGCAAATTCGTTGATCGTTTTAAAGCAAAGTCTAGTTTAGCTAGTCTGGCGCAAAGCAAAATGAAGATGATTGAAAAATTAAATCAACAAATTGAAGATTTAGGTCCAAACATTATTCAGCCTGAATTGAACATCAAAATTCCTTTGACTGAGCCTAGTGGACGCAATGTTGTAAGTTTTGATGGAGCAATTGGATATAAAACAGAACAAGTACCTAAAGTATTACTACCAAAACTTTCGCTTTCAGTAATGCGCGGACAAAAAATTGCAATCATTGGCGCAAACGGATTAGGTAAATCAACCCTAATTAAAACGATTGTAGGAGATATAGATCCAATTTCTGGTAAAATGGAATTTGGCCAAAACGTAAAAATTGGATATTATGCACAAGACCAAACAAAAAATCTTAATGGCGATAAAAGCGTAATCGAGAACTTGAAAATGGCTAACCCAAGCGTCGCTGAAAACAAATTATTGCGGATCCTTGGCTCATTCCTGTTCAAAAATGACGATATTCACAAACCTGTGCGAATTCTTTCTGGTGGAGAAAAAAGCCGTCTTAGCCTTGCTGGAATGCTTATTCGTGATCTAAATTTCTTGATCCTCGATGAGCCTACAAACCACTTAGATATTATGAGCAGCCAAATCTTGGCGTCTGCCCTTGATGGATTTGAAGGTACTGTCATGTTTGTAAGCCATAACCGTACATTTATTGAATCAACCGCAAGTCATTTGTTGATATTCGAAAATGGAGATACTAGATTAGAAACTTGCAACTTAGTTTAAATTGCTCACGCTATTTTTGTAATTTGTGATAACAATAATTTTAAAAAAGACTCTAGAGATCCAAAAACAAAATCAAGCCAAATATTAGCACAATTTAAAATAGACAGTGTATTCATCAAAGGAACCTTACATGAGTATTATACAAAACATTCCACCAAATCAGTCAGCGTAACTCAACACAAATTTTAACTTTTAAAAATCTAATAATTAGGCTATCATGCTCCAAAACCAAATTAAATCTAATAGAATACAAAAGCTTTCATAATGTTTGTATAAAAAAAGAGAAAACAATAAAACTTATTACAAAAACTGAAGCAATATTAATTTTCAGCCTAACTATTATTTAGATAATCAATTAATATATGAAGAAATCAATTAAAAAACTACAAACTTAAAAAAGTTACTTAAAAAACACTATTGGCTATAGAACAAACATGGATTTAAAAGATGAGTCCTTAACTTCCCTATAAAAGGAAACTCATTATAACAACACAAACAATGCAACAAAAAAATAGCAGAACAAAAAATTTGGCATAAGTATAAAAATAAGTATAAAAATTCGAAACACACAAATTTTTTAGAATTTTGCAAACAAAACAAAGAAGAAATCACGTTAAATCTTTAGAGAGCGACCTTGACATTTGAACAAAAAAATCTTTACAATAAACAAAAGAAAATTTATGAAACTATTTATCAAACCACTTATTACAATAGCTAATATTCCTAAGAATATTTTGCTATTTAAACAACAATTGAAAAAAATATGCTTTGCGCTAAATAACTATAACTCAATGCAAAAAAATGCATTCATCACAAAAAAGCAAGGAATTATCATAAAATTGATTTATATTAGCCTATTATTTTGCTCTATAGCATATGAGCCATATGTTGAAGCAAGCACAGAATCATCTCCATATAATGAATACTCTAAATCAATATTTAAACAAGAAAAATTAATAATATCAGAAAAAAAACAAAAGTGCGAATATATCAGTCTTTTTTACGATCAAATGAAATGGAATGAAAATGTAGAAAATGAATCTGCAAAATGTTTAAAATTTGTAATAAAATACATGAAAACACTAATTATATTAAATAGCAAATTAATTGATTCTCTAATGCAAGATATGGAATATGATACACTACATTTTGCACATGCACTCACATTGCAATTATCTTTTAAAACGCATATTAAAAAAGAATATAAAAGCTATTCAAGAGGAGTGCGTAAGTATTTTGCAAAAGAATATAAAAAACTTAGAAAATTTGATTCTGACTACGCTAAGTTGAAAACATTTCTAGAAAGAGAAACAGAAACCCTTGAACAACAAGTACCATTCTTAAAAAACATGATAAAAAACTTATAAATGACTCTGTTTATAATACGTGATTGCTTATTTTCAGCTTATGGCTAAAAGTAATAATTTAGCGTAATAAATCATTTCGTAAAGAAGCTCCGTGTTTATTTAGTCATAAAAATTTAAATATTATTTTTGAAACAAATTG
>DAHXLG010000168.1 GCA_027371775.1 bacterium | reverse complement strand
TTTTAGTATATTTTTATTTTTATATAATTTTGTATATAATTTTATTTTTTATATTTATATCTTTTTCTATTCTTTTATCATATCTCATTTTAAATCATATTTTAAAATTATTTTATTTTTATATTATTTTATTTAAATCTTACATTTACATTATTTTATTTAATTCATATTTTTATATTATTTTATTATATCTCATTTTTCTATTTTTTTATTTTTATATCATTTTTATTTTAAATTATTTTATTTTTATATCAGTTTATTTTAATCGCTTAATTATATTATTTTATTTAAATCATATTTTTATATTATTTTATATTATTTTAAATTATTTTTTATAATATTTAATTTTACTCAGATTTTTTATATTATTTTATTTTTACATTATTTAATAATTATATTCTTTTTTATTTAATATTTATATTATTTTATTTAAATTATATCTTATATCTTTATATTTTTTTTATTATTTATTTAAATCACATTTTTATATTATTATATTATT
>DAHXLG010000167.1 GCA_027371775.1 bacterium | reverse complement strand
GAGACATGTTTTTGACTAAGCACAAAGTGCTATCAGAAATGACTCTTGTAGAAGAAAATAAAATAATATAAAGATGATAAAATAAAACGTTACAAAGATAAGATAAGAAAATAAAAGGATACAAAGATGAGAAAATAAAATGATATAAAGAAGAGAAAACAAAATGATATAAATAAAATAAGAAAATAAAAACGATACAAAGATTATTCTAGGAGTATGCTAGAGACATGTTTTTGACTAAGCACAAAGTGCTATCAGAAATGACTCTTGTAGAAGAAAATAAAATAATATAAAGATGAAAAAAAATGACATAAAATGAGGAAATAAAATGGAAAATAAAACAATACAAAGACAAAATAAGATGATAAAAATAAGATAAAATAAGATAAAAAAATAAATCTAGAAGAAAATAAAATAATATAAAGATGATAAAATAAAACGATACAAAGACAAGAAAATAAAATTAAATGTAAAATGAGAAAATAAAATAATACAAGATGAGAAAA
>DAHXLG010000166.1 GCA_027371775.1 bacterium | reverse complement strand
AAAATAAATAAAATAAATAAAAATTGAAATAAATAAAATTAAGATAAATAAAAATGAAATAAGATAAAATTGAGATAAAATTTAAATAAAATAAAATTGAAATAAAAAATAAAAAAAAAATAAAAGTAAAATAAAAATGAAATAAAATAAAAATAAAATCGAAATAAAATAAAATTGAAATAAAATAAAATTGATATTAAATTAAAATGAAATAAAATAAAAATAAAATAAAAATAAAATTAAATTTGAAAAAAAATAAAATTAAATTAAAATAAAATAAAAATGAATTTAAAAATTGAAAAAAAATAAAATTAGTTAAAAATAAAATAAAATTGAAATTATTTGAAATAAAAAAATTATTTGAATCGAGTTATAATTAATTAATATAATTTAAAATATTTAAATTGAAGTTAAAATGAGTATTTATTCTATAATTATATTATTTTATTATTAAATTAGTTAATTATAGTATCCGATTTAAATCTTAACTTATCCTAATATCTTATTAT
>DAHXLG010000165.1 GCA_027371775.1 bacterium | reverse complement strand
GAACGAGCACGTGGAATTACAATTAACACAGCGCATGTTGAATATGAGACAGAAAACCGTCATTATGCCCATGTAGATTGTCCCGGTCACGCGGATTATGTAAAAAATATGATCACAGGTGCAGCACAAATGGATGGTGCTATTCTAGTTGTTTCAGCAGCTGATGGTCCAATGCCACAAACTCGGGAACATATTTTATTATCAAAACAAGTAGGGGTTCCTGATATTGTTGTATTCTTAAATAAACAAGATCAGGTGGATGATGAAGAATTATTAGAGTTAGTAGAATTAGAAGTTCGTGAATTATTATCAGCATATGATTTTCCAGGTGATGATATTCCAATTTGCCCTGGATCAGCTTTACAAGCAATTGAAGCAATTTCATCAAATCCAAATATTAAACGTGGTGATAACCCTTGGGTTGATAAAATTTATGCATTAATGGATGCTGTGGACGAATACATTCCTACACCAGAACGTGATACAGAAAAGACATTTTTAATGGCTATT
>DAHXLG010000164.1 GCA_027371775.1 bacterium | reverse complement strand
AAGAAAAGAAACTAAATCAAATAGGGTGGAAAAAGAAGAATAAGTGAAAAACCTAAAAAGGTCAAAGTATAAAAGAGATAACCTAACAAGGTGGTAAAAGAAGAATAAATGATTAAAAGAAGAATAAGTGAAAAAAAGAAAACTAAAAAGGCCAAAGTATAAAAGAGAGATAATCTAATAGGGTGGTAAAAGAAGAATAAATGATTAAAAGAAGAATAAGTGAAAAAAAGAATAAATTAAAAAGGCCAAAGAGAGATACCCTAATAAGATAAAGGCCAAAGAGAGATAATCTAATAGGATAAAGGCCAAAGAGAGATAACCTAACAGGATGGTAAAAGAAGAATAAATGATTAAAAAAAGAATAAGTGAAAAAAAGAATAAGCTAAAAAGGCCAAAGAGAAATAACCTAACAGAATGGTAAAAGAAGAATAAATGATTAAAAGAAGAATAAATGAAAAAAAGAAGACAAAAATAAAGGCAAAACCAAAAAAGGGGCGATAAAGGTAGAGT
>DAHXLG010000163.1 GCA_027371775.1 bacterium | reverse complement strand
CTCAGTTCGGATTGAGGGCTGCAATTCGCCCTTATGAAGTTGGAATCGCTAGTAATCGCAGATCAGCATGCTGCGGTGAATACGTTCCCGGGCCTTGTACACACCGCCCGTCAAATCACGAAAGTGGGTTGCACTAGAAGCCGGTGCGCTAACCGCAAGGGAGCAGCCGTCCAAGGTGTGATTCATGATTGGGGTTAAGTCGTAACAAGGTAGCCGTAGGAGAACCTGCGGCTGGATCACCTCCTTTCTAATAGAGAACGTCATGGCACTCGAATGCTTCCACGATTGTGGGCTTGCTTCGGCAAGACGCATTTGGGATGTTGCCATGTACCCCGTTGCGCCTGTCCTGACAGGCAAGACGGGAGTCTGAACAAAACCCTCTATTCTTTATAGGAATCGACATCGATGGTCAGAAGCAGCCTAGCTGCTTCGCATATTCAACCAGTCCTCGAAGGCTTACCATGAGACGCGCGAGCCTGCTGAACCGGAGTTCAAAATTCTGGGAATGCTGGA
>DAHXLG010000162.1 GCA_027371775.1 bacterium | reverse complement strand
TTCTGCTAGCGACATGAAATATGCATTACATTGTTCTGCAATGTAATGCATATTTTTGACTAAAGCATAACATATCCTCTAGAGACATGAACCCTTGTGGGAGAAAAAAAAATAACACAAAAATAATATGAGAAAATAAAATAATATAAAGATGAAAAATAAAATGATACAAAGAGGAGAAAATAAAAACGATACAAAGATTATAGATGCTTTAAATAAAATAATACACAGATGATAATATAAAATGATACAAAGATTTCTTTAGAAGAAATGACTATTGTGGGATAAAATTAGAAAATAAAATAATATAAAGATGAAAAATAAAACGATATAAAAAGAAAATTAAATTAAAGATAAAATGAGAAAATAAAGTGATACAAAAATAAAATAAAAAAATAAAATGACATAAACATGAGAAAATAAAATCAAAAATAAGATAAGAAAATAAAATAATATAAAGATAAGAAAATAAAATGATATAAAGATAAAATAAAATAATACAAAAATAAGAAT
>DAHXLG010000161.1 GCA_027371775.1 bacterium | reverse complement strand
ATAAAAAATATCGATGCTCCACTATGTTGGATAGCAGGTGGGTTAGGATCTACTCCGTGGGATAATCTTGCTAATTTAGCTTACAATATCAAAAAAGCATTTTTATATGGCAATAATAGCAAAGAATTACAAAATGCAATGAAAAATTTTAATATAGATTATGAAGTTGACGTATTATTAGAAGATGCGGTAAAAAAGGCGATAAAATTTGCATTAGAAAATAATATTACATTGTTGTTTTCACCAGGTTATCAAAGTTTTGATCAGTTTAGCGGTTTTGAAGAAAGAGGCGCAGCCTTCAATGACTACATAAAAAAATATTTGAGCTAACATTTTAGCTGACTAATAATTATATCTTAATTATATATTAGATAATATTATAAATATTATAAATAATATTTAATGTTACTCCAATCGAATCTATTAGAATAGATTTCTCCCATGACATATCTAATATGTGAGATATTAAATGCATCAGATTCATTTAATCGTTTTTTAAATTCATAAGGAGTGATT
>DAHXLG010000160.1 GCA_027371775.1 bacterium | reverse complement strand
AACAATAATAAATATAATTTAAATTAAATATTATTATTTTAGTTAAATTTTTAGTTTAAATATATAACTTATTTTAATATTTATTAAAATAATTCAATGAATAAATTAAATATATTATTTAATGTATAAATTATTTAATATTTATTTATTAAAATATTTTAATGAATTAATTAAATATTTTATTTAATGTATAAATTATTTTAATATTTATTTATTGAAATATTTCAATGAAAAAATTAAATATTTTATTTAATGTATAAATTATTTTAATATTTATTTATTAAAATATTTAAATTAATAAATAAATAAAATATTACATATGATATAACATCTTTCAATGACTAAACAAATATTAATTTTGATATAAACTATTTAAATGAATAAATAAATAAAATATTTTATTTAATGTATAAATTATTTTAATATATTAATAAATAAATAAAATATTACATTTGATATAAACTCTTTCAATGACTAAACAAATATTAATTTTAATATAAAATATTTTATTTAATAT
>DAHXLG010000015.1 GCA_027371775.1 bacterium | reverse complement strand
TCTTCCGGCACTACCACTTTGCAACAAGCAAGGTTGAAGTGATTGATAACTCACGTAGCGCATTTCCAAACATTATGGATAAATCTAATGCTGCGTTTGTAATGCCAATGCATGGAGTTGAAGCAAAGTCAGCTGAACAAACATTAACAGTTGTGGCGCGCAATGCCGAGGAAAATCCGGTTGCAGCAGCAGAGTCTTATTCAACTGGCAAAGCTGTTGAGAGACCAATGGTTCCATTGCATAGGGCTAAGGTTGGATCAAAACGCGGTAAGGATGAGATTTTTTCAGTTAGTTCATTGCCAGTAGGTCCAAGAAATAGAACTGCTGTTTTAGAGCAAAATAAAGATAAGGTTATATCAATTACTCAACAATCTAGCAAAGTGGTAGTGCCGGAAGAAAAGAAAGACGAAGTTGTATGGGCAAAGTCATCTGGAGTGAGTTTGTTATCAGCAACTTTTGAAGAGAGTGATGATAGAGGGCAGCAAGATGCGATAAGTGCATTAAATCTAGTAAAGATATTTGGATTGAGTTCTTCAAAAGCTCCAAAAAAACCGGTTGAGGGCTTAGGGCGATTAGTAAGTGCTGCTACAAACCAGAAAGTGGGTCCAATAGAAGAGCAGCAAGTTTCTTCATCAGCTGAAGTATCAATTCCAATGCGTAAGGATGATGGAAGATCGCTTGGACAAGCTTCAGCAATTATGGCGAGTAAAGATGAGGATAAACCAGTTGCAGCAGCAGTGTTGCCGGTTGTGCCAGCTCCATTAATTTTTCGAAATGGTGAGCAAAGATTAGATTTATCAGAAGTGCATAATGGTCAGTTGGTTGAAGCAGTTGTACCAGTTGCAACAAGCAAGGTTGAAGTGATTGATAACTCACGTAGCGCGTTTCCAAACATTATGGATAAATCTAATGCTGCGTTTGTAATGCCAATGCATGGAGTTGATACAAATCCAGTTGCAACAAGCAAGGTTGAAGTGATTGATAACTCACGTAGCGCAATGCCAAAAGAGTTGGGAGGCGCTTTTTTTATAGCTCCAATTAATAAGGTTGAGAAATCGGTTGCAGCAGTAGCGCCAGTTGTGGCGGGCAATGGTGAGGTGATTCAGGTATCTCATACTGCAGCTCCAAAGATGGTTGAGCCAGCTTCATTAATGTCAACTCATAAGTTTGATAGGTCAGTTGTAGTAGATCGAGTGATAACCACAAATGAAGCAGCTCAAACTCACGTGCTTTCTTCTTCTGCTAATTGCATGGCTTTAGTACCTGTTGAGAGTCAGCCAACAATTGTTATGTCATCAGTTGGGAAAAAATCATTTAATATAGATGGTTTTGCTAAAAAAGATGATGATTTTGAGAAAACTCTTAAGAAATTAGAAAAGCAAATAAAAGAGGAGGAAAAGCGTAGGGCGAAAGAAGAAAAAAAAGCGGGAAAAGCAGAGCAAGATTCTGATTCTGCAATTTTATTTGTGCCATTTGATTCGGGTGTTAGTAGTGAGCCAACAGAAAAAATTGGTCAAGTAGTATTATATATGCAGGCTGATGAGCATGCTTTAGAAGATTATAGTAGTCGTTCATTTCAAGATGATGGTTTAGTTGATTCGCCAAGGGCATTATCGCCAGCTTTACGAGTACGTGATGATCTTCCAAATGAATCGTCTCAGCTGCAGTTGAATTGGATTGAGAAAGTAGAAGATAGTCATTCAAATGATAATGCTTTAGAAGATTATAGTAGTCGTTCATTTCAAGATGATGGTTTAGTTGATTCGCCAATGGCATTATCGCCAGCTTTACGAGTACGTGATGATCTTCCAAATGAATCATCTCAGCTGCAGTTGAATTGGATTGAGAAAGTAGATGAGAAACAGATTATTGCTATGGATAGATCATCAGATAGCGATTCTCCTATTGCGATTATGTCATCAGTACCTGCTAGTTCTGTTCTCAAAATTGAAGAACATGTATTTAAAAGTACTCCAAGTGCGTTGCCTGATAGAAGAAGCATAGAAGATGATGAGATCATTGAAACTAATGGTTCTTTTAAATTAGAAGGATCAGTATCAATTGATTCATCTATTCAAGAAAAAAATAATCTTTCTTCTAAAGTAGTTTCACAGGATTTAGTTGCTTCTGATGATGCGATTACTCGTGATGCAGCAATAGGATATGGTTCTCAAACTAATGTGCCTATGATAAGAAATATGTTTCGAGCTACAGCGCAATCTCCTTCATTTTTTGAGATAAATGCTAAAGCAAAAGGAGATGTTTCTAATGGATTTTTTTCTAGTTCTAATATAACACCAAGAAATATTACAGCCATTGTTGCCAAGGATGCTAATGGAGAAAGTTGTTTATTTCATGCTATTGATTATGCATGTAAGGGTGGTACGCAAGATGTTCTAGCAGAGACTCCTTTAAGTTCAAGAAGCATGGTTGATTCTAGCCATAGATTGGAGCGTTCTCCAATTTCTGCGCGTGCAAAATCTTTAACTTCAACTCCAAAAGAGATTTTTGGGGAAAATAGTCATAGTCCTAGATCAGAAAATGAGCTTGCTAAAATGGATTTTATAGATGAAGTTTCGATTAGAAGATCATTAAGCCAAGAATTGGAAGAAACATTTGCTGTGCCAGTATCTGTGCCACTTCAACTAGTAGAAGAGTTTGCTGATTCGGATATAACAATGTCTGCTAATGAGCTTGCAAAAAAAGGAAAAGCTCAATTGCACAGAACTGCAAGCAATATCAGCTCAACAAATTCTTCTAGCATAGCGTTTGAAGAGGCAAAATCAGAAGCAAAAACACCTATTGCAAGTGCAGTGGAATTTGAAAGTGATAGTGCTTCTTCTAAAAATTTTGAGTTTGTTGCAGAGAATAGTAGCAAATCAAGCAAAAATGGTAAAATGATTAAAAATCGCTTTGCTAATGCTGATGTGGCTAGTCAAGCAAGTTCAGTTGAATTTATGCAAGAAACTTCAAGTAGTTCAGATAGCAATCAATCATTCAAACGAATTAAATATGAAAAGCCTTCTAGAGTTCTAGATGAATCTCCAACAGTTGTATTAAGATCTCGTTTGTTAAAATCACATCAATCGAATAATCGTAGTCCATCATCTAAAGATGAAGTGGCTTCTAGAAAGTTGTCTGAGCTTTCTCCTGGATTAGATGGTTATTTGGAAGAAATGACGAATTTAGCAAACAGTGTTTTAAATCAAAGAGATGTTGCAAAAAGTGCAGTATTATCACCTAAATCCGATGTTTCAAGCGAAATTCAGTTTGAAGAAGCTGCTGTTGATTCAGATGATGAGATTATGTACAAAGAATCAGAATGCGATAAATCTTCAGTTGCTTTTGATGTGCAATCACATAGTTCTGTTCGTTCAAAAGCTTGTACTGTAAAAACTGATGTTTCTGTTGCATTCGATATGTTGTCTAATGATACAGAGATTGATATAAGTGAGCGCAAGCATAAAGAGCTAACAGTTGAAGAGCAGCTTATGAAAGAAGCTAGGTTGTATTATGAAGGTGCTGTGGCCCAAAAAAAACGTAAAGAAGCCCTAAAAGCATCTGGAAAGAAAGTGCGTGGAGCTAGATCTTCTCAAGATCCGGTTGCTGATAGAAAAGTTCGTGCAGCATCATCTATAAATAGTAAAGCAGATAAACAAATGCATAAACCTGCCGCAGAGGCTGATAACGGAACTCCTGCTGCTCATGCTTTAAAAAAGCGAGTTGAGAAAAGCGTGGAGGCTGATAAGGGATCTCCTTCTGTTACTGCTTTAAATTTGCAATCTTCTGATTCTGTGGTTGAAAAAAAGAAGATTATGACTAAAAAGTCATCAGTTTCTAAACCAAAAACAGAAATGTTAGCTAGTGCAGAAAGTGTTTGCTCGCAAGAGTCATCTTCGTCAGATGCTTCGAAAGAAATTGTAGCTCAAAATATGCAAGGTCTTTCTTCTGGCTCTTGTGATAGCTCTCGTTCTAGAGAGACTAAGGATAATTATGATCCAAATTATCGTGGCAAAGATGCGTTCTATTATTATAAGATGCATCAAAAGCGCCTATCACAAGCTAATTTAAAACGTCTTAGTGAACAAAAAAGTAGCGATAGTGATTTGGTTAGAAAGACTAGTTTGGTAAATGTCCAAGAGGTTGTAAATCGCTTGTACCCAAGTGATGCGATATATAGAAAAACTCATGGAGGAAGAGATAGGAGAGTAAGTGTTGAAGTAACGCCTAGAACAAAAATGAGAGAAGCTTCCCAGAAAGTTAATCAAAATGTTCAAATCATGCGCGAGATTTTGCATGAATTAGATCCTGATGTTATTATAGCGCGTAATCGTGATGTTGCTGCAAGAAGAAAAGGTCTGCCAATTCCTGGCATGCTATCAGAGCTACGTAGGCAATCTAAATTTTTTGTTCCAGAAACTAGCAGAGTATGGCATGAATCAAACCAAGATTCAATTAGTTTAAATGATTCGGTTTTTGGTCAGTTTGTGTTTGAAAGCGAAGCTTCTATTGTACCTCCTTGTGATAGGTTGTATGATACGGTTTCTCCATTGCCTATTGAACCTGTTGATGATCATGACTTCTTTTCTCCAGATTTGTTGGAAATTGAGCAAACTTTAACTGCTAGCTTAAAATAGTGCAAATGTCAGATCAAAAAGTAGGCATATATAGTGCAAATATTTTGTTTGCAAATATGTTTGAGAATTTTTCATGAAAGTTACCTGATTTTAGATTCTGTGTGTTTTTTAAAGCAAGATATATGAAAGAATATGCATCTATGCAAAAATATAATTAATGTTGCGATATTACAAAATTCTTGTGGGTAATAAATATGCTGTAAGCGAATATTCATATTCATCGATTTGTGAAATTGCAATTGGATCAGTTGTTGAGGTTGAATACGGAAAACGTTCTGTAAAAAATTGTACTTATTATGGCATTTGCGTTTGTGAATGTGGGCAAGAACCTGGATATGTAATTAAGCCGATTATTAATGTTTTTAATTATGTTATTGATGCAAAGTTGATTGAGTTTGCAAAAGCAGTTGCTTCATATAATCTTGTTTCAATTGGATCAATTATAGAAATGATTTTGCCTTCGTCTGTGCTTAAATATAAGCCGCTTGGTTTAACTTATAACGTTGATGGATATGTAGTTTCGCTAGATCAACTTTTAAAAGATGGATATAGAAGGTCTAAGCTTGAGAAGTTAGAAATAGCCAAAAATTGTATTGACCAATTTGAGGCTCATGAAATCACATTTTCGCAAGATCAAAATGAAAGTATTCATGAGATTGAGATGTTAAAAAATACATGTTTGCTCGAAGGAGCTACTGGATCTGGCAAAACATTAGTTGCACTTAAAGGAGCTTGTGCTCATATAAAAAATACAATTGATAATCAGCATGGTCAGAAAAATTTTGGGCATGCAACAGCTTCTGATCAATGTGCTAATCAAGAATGTTTTCTTAAATCTGGAATAAATCATGATGAAAAACATATTCATTTTGCCCAAGATAAATTGGCAGAAAGGTGTGAGGGTAAAATTTTGATTATTACACCAGAAGTTTCGTTAGGTCGCAATTGGGCTGAAATTATTCATCGTCATTTTGGGCATTTTTCTTGTTTTTATCATTATAAGGTTTCTGATTTGTATAAAAGCAGTGTTTTTGATTGGGCAATGTCTGATCAATCTGGAATTATTATAGGAGCTCGGTCTGCTCTGTTTTTGCCTTATAAAAATTTGAAAATGATTATCATAGATGAAGAACATTCTTCTTCATTAAAGCAAGAAAGGTATCCTCGTTATCATGCACGAGATATGGCAATTTTGCGTGCAAAAGCAGAAGGAATACCATGTTTGTTGCTCAGTGCAACTCCAAGTTTGGAAACTCAGTATAACGTTGAGCTTGGCAAATATGATTATACGAAATTGCTACGTAAGCCAGAACATGGACATGCATCTTTTGAGTTTGTAAAGCAAGATAAGACACAAATATTATCGCCAGTTATTGTAAGCCAAATGCACGAAGCTTTTGAGAATGGCAGACAAGTTTTGCTGTTTTTGAATCGTAAGGGATATGCTCCTTACTGCATTTGCAATTCATGTAATTCGGTCTTGCGATGTTGTGGATGCGATGTGCCGCAAATATTTTATTCTAATCATATGGTTGTGTGTCATAAGTGTTCTAGTACCAAGAAGCTGCCAGTGGTTTGTCCTTCTTGCAAAAATACTACTACGTGGAAGTTTCATGGAGTTGGTATTGAGAAATTGCTTGAATTTACCCAAGAAATGTTTCCAGAAAAGATTATTAAAGCAGTGACTTCGCAAACGAAGGAAATTGATGAATATATCGAAGATTTAAATAACAAAAAAATTGATTGTTTGATTGCTACGCAAGTGTTGGCGCAAGGACACGATTTTAAGAATATAAGTCTAGCAGTTATAGTAGATGCAGATATGGGCTTGAATTCGCCAGATTTTCGTTCAAGTGAGCGGATGTTACAACTTTGGCAACAGATACGTGGACGAAGCGCTAGGCATGATTGTCCTGGAAAATTGATTGTGCAAGGGCTGAGTCAGGAAAACAGATTCATTCAATTGTTCAATGCCCCAGATCCATCAAAGCAGCTTATGGAGGAGCGACGAGCTTGTGGATGGCCTCCGTTTAGCAAATGTGCTTTTATCATTGTAAAGTCAAAGCATTATAAACAGGCGCAAGTTTATTTTGGCAAAGAGATTTTTCATAAGTTGGCTAATAGCTCAAAAGCTGGTGATATTGAGTTTTATGGTCCTCTTTATATAGGCAAACAAGATTATGTGCATGAGTGGAGGTTTCTGATCAAGGTTCCGCGCAATAAACGAATTGATTCTGTTATGCATAGGATTATTGGTCAGTTGCCAAAAATGGCTCAGATTAGTATCGAGTTTGAAGTTGATCCTTATACTTTTACGTAAAATGTCTGTTATATTTGGGTTTGTAGATTGCATTATTATCTGATCGAAGTATATGAGTAATACAATTTGTGAATCATAATAAAATTAATGTAAGATTTTATAATAGTACGTGATATGAATAGCTTATAACCTGATTGAATAGCAGATAAGGCTGCGCGTGTGGTAGAAGATTATAATCATAGATAAGGTAATTATATAGAAGTTGTTTTAGTATCAGAATCCAGGAGCAGATAAGGCCGGTGTTAGGAAATTATATTAGAATCTGATGGAAGAGCAGATAAGGCCGCGCGGTCGTAGAAGGCGGCCATAATAGACATGAAGACTTGGTTTCTGGAGCATGGCGGCCAGAAATGATAAGTTTTATGAAGGAAGATAATAGAAATAAATTGTAATATGAGTTGAGATAGCACAACAGAAATAGATTTTATAATAAAGCAACAGATGAAGATCTGATCAAAAAAAGACTTGCTCTCTTCTACTCCTTAGCATAGTAGTAATGGTAAATTTTTAGGTGATGCAGAAACAAGTAACTGGATCTATTGATTTGTCTGGCAAATATATCTGATAAATATTTCTTGCATAATAAATTGATGTGGCTATGATAAATAAAGATTTGGCAATGTTTGTCAGTTAGTTGGCTGCAAATAAAAATAGAGTCGTGATAAAGGGTTAGGAAATGATAAATTTCGTAAATTAAATTGTTAAAATATGAATTTTATAATTCATGCCAAACTCTATTATGTATAATTTGATATTCCGTTTCTTGCATTAGCGGGCAATTAATATTAATCTAGAAGTATGAAGAATATCAATTATAAGGATATATATAAGCAGATGCTTTTACTGCGTCGTTTTGAAGAGCGCGCGGGCAAGTTGTATAAAATGAATGAAATTGCAGGGTTTTGTCATTTATATATCGGGCAAGAGGCGATTGTATGCGGCATTCGCGCATTGATTGATTCAACTAAGGATATTCTAATTACGACATATCGCGATCATGGACACATGTTGGCGCTAGGTATGGATCCAAAGGGTGTTATGGCTGAATTGACAGGTCGTATCGGCGGGGTTTCAAAAGGTAAAGGCGGATCGATGCATATGTTTTCTAAGGAAAAAGGCTTCATGGGTGGACACGGTATTGTAGGTGCAACCGCTCCATTAGGAACAGGCATAGCATTTGCGCAAAAGTATAATGAGACAGGAGGTATTTCTATAAGTTTCATGGGCGATGGAGCGATGAATCAAGGGCAGGTTTTTGAATCATTCAACTTAGCTTCTTTATGGGAGTTGCCAGTGCTTTATGTCATCGAAGATAATGGATACGCAATTGGTACAGCAAAAGGACGTTGTTGTGCTGGTGGTGAGTTATACAATAGGGCTGAGCCATTTGGGATACCAGGCAGAATTGCAGATGGTATGGATGTTGATTCGGTTATTGAAATAGCTCAATGGGGTATTGATTATGTACGCAAGAACTGCAAGCCGGCTGTGATTCAATTGAGTACTTATCGTTTTAGAGGTCACAGTATGTCTGATGCTACAAAAATATATCGCACCAAAGAAGAGGAAGAGTACATGATACAAAATCGTGATTGCTTAAAAATTTTACAGCAAAAAATTCAATTGTCCGATAGTGTAATTGATCAATACGAAGAGGAGATAAAGAAAATTGTAGACGCAGCAGAAGAGTTCGCTTTGAGTTCTCCAGAGCCGGATGCAAGTGAATTGTATACAGATGTTTACTCTGCTTGAAGAATGTTTCTGATATTTGGATTCGAGCCAAAATATTGTAGACTCAGAAGTTTGAATTGAAGTTACTTACAAAATATTTTAGAGGAGTTTGGATTCAAGCTACTACAAAATATTGAACAGGAGTTCGCTTTGAGCTTTCGAGAGCCAGATGCAAGTGAATTGTATACAGATGTTTACTCTGCTTGAAGAATTTTTTGTGCTATTGTTTTGTTTATGTGCTGCGAAAAAGTTAAGCAAGATGTTTGTTCTAATAATAAAACAGCGTTTGAATTTAATTCAAAGATTAAATTTTGAACTAGTTGAGCATCTAAGAATTATTTCAACATTTTTAATCATACAATTGATTAATATGATATAAAAGTTTTAAAAAAAATATTGAGTGAAATTTGTATGTCTATGCGTTTCAAACAAAGAATGAAAATTGACAGTATGAATAAAAACACTTGTTTTATTCAAGAGGATTTATAGTAATTAGTATAACCCATCGTGCTTTGCTGATCCGCAGTTTATAGGGATATAAATTATTTCATCATTAATTAATTTCTAATGTAGATGCATTTTTTATGCTAATTTTTTAGTCACTTATTATATAAATAATATATGCCAAATAATGGTGGGCCAAACATTGATGCTATATCGAATACAAATCTTTCTTTTCTCGTGCAGTGCATTTTTTTGCTAATTTTTTAGTTACTTATATCCAAAGAATGCTGAGTCCAACATTGATGTTATATCGAATATAAATCTCGTTGAGTGGATTGTTTTCTTTATGCTAAATCTAATCTTTTTTTGAGTCGCTTATATCCATATATTCCAAAGAATGCTGATCCAATTAACATGGATGTTATGCATATCCAGTATTGTATAAATTCTGCTTGTCCAAAAAATGCAACGCGTACTGCTTCTGTTGCATAAGTGTATGGACTAATTAATGAGCAATATGCAGCATATTGATTAATCTCAAATAATTTTTGCCAGCTGAATTGGAATCCGCCAAAGAACCAAAGTGGGAAAACAACTCTCATAAAAATATGCTCAACTTGTGATGTTTTTTTCGCAAAGCTAACTATAAAGATTAGAAAACATGAAAAAAAGAATGAGCTTATAGTTATTGCAAATAGTAACTTTGTCCAATTAATTGTTGCAAGATTCATTTGGTCTAATAAAATCAGTTTGCTTAATGGTATCATGAACAAGCTAATTAGCATGCTGTTTATCGTGTAAGTCATGATTTTTTGAAAGAATATACATGCTACTGGTATTGGAAGAGTGAACAGGTAAAACATATATTTGCGCTGTTCTAGGTTCATTACGATAATGAACATTTGGTTGTAAGTTTCAAAGCCAATGACGCTAATTAATATGCTGGCAGCTTGAAATAATCCAAAATCTTTTAAGCCAAATGCAGGCATAATGTATGCAATTACTATTAGTGTGCATGAACCCCAAAGTAACGCATTGATCCACTTATCTTTGATATCTTTCACAATGACTCTTAAATCAGCTCGCATTAGCTGCCATGTGATTTTTCTAAATGTTTGTAATTTATTTGAATTTTTTATTGAGCTATTCTTCTTTTTCATTTTCTATTTCCTGTGTTAATTTTATAAAAATTGCTTCTAAATCTTTGTTTTCATGTTCGTTTTTCAAAGATTCTTTTGTGCAGTCTCTTAGAATTTTACCTTCATCTATGATTACAATACGATCACATAATAAATCGGCTTCGTCAAGATAATGCGTGGTGATTATTAAAGTTTTGCCAGCCATTTTTAACTGTTCGATTATCTTCCATATTGTATGACGAATTGCAGGGTCTAACCCTACAGTTGGTTCGTCTAGTATAACAAATTGTGGGTCATGTATTATTGAGCGAGCTATCATTACACGTTGAATCCATCCTCCTGAAAGAGTAGGTGGCATTTTATCGATATACTTGTGCATTGAAAATAATGAGATGATTTTTTCTGTTGCTTTTTCTGCTTGAATCGAATCTAAGCCATAAAACAAGGCGCCTTGAAGAAGATTATCATAAACGCTGATGTTATCATTTAGCGTGCAATTTTGAGGACAATATCCAATGTTTTGTCTATATTGCGCAATATCATTTTTTATTTCTTTTCCATCAAAATATAGAGAGCCTTTTGTCATTTTGTGTAAGCCGCATAAAATTGATGAGCAAGTAGTTTTTCCTGATCCATTTACGCCAAGCAAGGCAACTGTTTCGCCTTGTTTAAATGATAAAGAAACATCGTCTAGTGCTTTTGTTTTAGCTCCTGGATAAATTTTTGTTACGTTTTTTAATTCAATGAACATAATTTATTTAATGTATATCATTAGTTTAATTTAAAGTCAAATTTTTAGTCATTAAAGCCGGATATGTTTGCTATGCAGGCCATGATGCAGGCCATGATGCAGCCCATGATGCAGCCCATGAACATATAAAAATTACAGATATTATGTGTTATTGCGCTGAAGATAATCGCTGCATATAATTTCGCGTAGTTGATGAATGCCAGTGCCAGTTTTTGCGCTTACTGCAATTGTGTTTTCTGGCAGAAGATCGCCCACTTGATTATATTTATCATATTTTGTGTAAAGGTAAATGTGAGAGCATCCCATGTGGTCAGCAATTTCTGTATCAATAAGTTGTATTCCTTTGCGTGAATCAACTAGTACTAATGCAAGATCGCATCTATTGCTTGATATGTATTCATCCATCATTTGGCCCCAGAATTTTTTTCTTCCTTTTGATACAGAAGAAAAGCCGTAGCCTGGAACATCTATTAGATTCACGCCTCGTAGTTTAAGATATCCAATTGAGCGTGTGCAGCCAGGAATTTTTGATGTTTTGCTTATGCAATGGTTTATTAATGTATTGATCAATGTAGATTTTCCAACATTTGATTTGCCTATAATGACGATTTCGCGTTGAGTTTTTTGCCCAAGATCTTTTATTGAATAAACACGTTTATATTCTTCAACTTGCAGTTGTTTGCTGAATTTTCCAAGCTCTTTGAATGATGCGGACATGTTATTTTTTACGTACTTTTTGAATATCTTTATCCGTGTAGTTGATCCACATGATTTGTGCTATTGTGAATGCATTTGTTAAAGTCCAATAAATTACTACTCCTGCTGGAAGAGAGGCCATAATCCATGTGAATAATACTGGAAGCATATACATCATCATTTTTTGTTCATCAGGAATCGGTGCGCTCGATAGTTTTTGTTGTACAATTGAAGTGACACCCATTAATACTGGCCACAAACCAATGTGCAAAAAATCAGGAGCAGCAAATGGTAATAAGCCAAACAAGTTGAAAAAGGATGTTGGGTCTGGCATTGATAAATCTTTTATCCAAAATGGAAATGAAGCTCCGTATAGATTTATGTTGAAGCTTAGCACTTTGTATAGCGGGAAGACCATGATCATTTGTACAAAACTAGGCAAACAACCTCCAAGTGGGTTGATGCCATGTTTTTTATAAAGCGCATGTATTTCTTTGTTCATAACAGCAGGAGTTTCTTTGTAACGCGCTCGTAGTTCATTTATTTGAGGGGAAATGGCATGCATGCGTTGTGCTGATCTATGGCTGCTTGTTGTAAATGGCCATGTCATTAGTTTTAGTATCAATGTTAATAAGATTAGAGCGAATATTACACCAAGATTTTCGATTAAAAGATCGAGCACATAGTGAACTGGTTTTGTCATAAAAAACAACCAACCATAATCGATTATGTTTTCTATATTTCGAGTGTTTGTTTGTGTTCCAAAGTGTTGTAATTCTTTTAGCTCTTTTGGCCCTGTGTATAAATCAAAAGTATTTTGTGCGCTAGATTTAGCATGTATTTCTTGTTCTTGATTAATTGCTCTAATTTGATAGCTAATTGTTTCATTGCTTTTTGTTTCTTGGGCGTTGAATTGTGTTGCGTTTTTGCTGATAGCAGCTACTAACCAATATTTTTCATTGAATGCGCACCATCCTGTTTGTGCATTCATTGCATTTGCATTATTTATTTTTCCAAGTTTGAAATTTTTGATTTTTTTATCTGCGCAAATGCTTATACCTGAGAAAATAAATGATTGATGTTTTTCGAATGCTTTTTTGTTGGCAATTAACGATGCTTGTGTTTTTATTGTGTGTGCTGAATTGTTTAGCACTTTTGTTGCAACATTGATACTGTATTTATCAATAGTCCATTGTTGGATAAACGTGATATTATTTTTGTTTGTGTGTTGCATTATAACAGTATTATTTTGTTTTTTAATTGACCATTTTGCATTAATATCAGGCGCTTGATTTGACCACACAACTTCAATAGATTCATCTTTTAAAATTGTTTTAGCAATTTTCTTATCGTGTTCAGTATATTTTTTTAGTTCAACGCAATTGAGCTTATTATTTAAGAATTTGAATTTTGCAACATCGGTTTCAAGTTCTGTATTTATGTAATTGTATTTTGATACTGCTATTTTTTTAGAACTAGTTTGCTGTATGTTTTTATTTACTAATTGAGTATTTTGAGTGTTTTCATCTATTTTTTTAGCTTCCTGTTTGCCTGATACGATATAAAGAATGAGCACATTCCATGCGATAAACAAGCCCCAAAAAGCTTTTTTCATTATTTTTTTATTCATCATTTCTCCTTATTAGTCCATATATACGCGGCGCTTTGCAAACGGGTTGCAACGCAAAATTCTGATAATAATTTGTGCGAATGATTTAAGAGTAGGTCCGTTGTTTTGCAACTTCATTAAAGCATATTCGCTGCAACTTGGATGGAATTTGCAACGAGGTTTTAACGGTAACATTTTATAAATGCTAATTAGTTTAATTATCAAACTGGTTAAAAATTTTGCAAAAAACCCTTTTCGTATCATGATCTAGCTTGTTAAAAGGATAGCTTAAAGTATCTCGTTTAGCAATGATTAGGCATTGTATGTGCGTATTGCCAGTTGGTATATTGCGTATTATTTCGCGAAAACGACGTTTGATCAAGTTGCGTTCAGGTGAATTGCCAACTTTTTTGCGTATAATAAATGCCATTTTATTTTTACTGCTTGGTAAAAATTTAACGCTAAATGTTTCTGAATGTATGATTGTGCCGCGTTTATGCGTCGCTATCAATTCACTGCGTAGTGCTAGTGGAGAGAATGATCCGCATTTCATTTTGAGATACCCATTTAATCTTTGCTCCCTACATTTCTTTGCGTGAGGCCATTGCCATTGCTAGCGTGCCATTGTCTAGATAGTCTAGTTGCGCGCCCATTGGAAGACCTAGTGCTAGCGTTGAAATTGTAACATGATCGTATTTTTTGAGAATTTCATGTATGTAGTGTACGGTTGCTTGTCCTTGAATTGTTGGGTTCATTGCAATTATACATTCTTTGCGTTCCAAACTTTCGCCAAGTCTCATTTCTAGAGTGTGAAAATCAAGCGAATCTGGTCCAATTGCGTTTGCAATTGAAAGAGTTCCTCCAAGCACATGATAAACTCCGTCATATTGCCCCATGTTTTCTATTGCCCAAAGATCAGATATTTCGGCAACAATACAAATTTGGTGCTGATCTCGCGAATGATTGCTGCAAATATGGCAGATTGAATCTTGCGATAAGTTATTACAAATACGACATTTTCTGATTGTGTTTTTCATCTGTTTCAATAGCTCGATTAAAACTGGGGTTACATCCTCCTTTTGCTGAGCTAAAGTGATAGCGATTCTGCGCGCGCTACGTGGTCCCAAGCCAGGTAATGATGCTAGAATTCTGGAAATATCTTTTAAAATGCCATGCACTGTGATATTATATATCTTTTTTCTTTGTTTGGGTATAATGCGTGATATGTCTTATATTGAAAAATACCGTGAAATTGAAAAATTTGCTAAAGAGTTTTGGCAGAAAAATCATGTTCATGAATCAAGAATAGATTTTGCGCGTGAGCCTGAAACTGTTTTTGATTTTTTCCCTTATCCAAGCGGCATTGGACTTCATATTGGCCACACTCTTGGATACATTGCAACTGATGTGTACGCGCGGTATAAGAGACTTTTGGGCAAGAACGTTTTGTTTGCAATGGGCTTTGATTCGTTTGGTCTTCCAGCAGAACAGTTTGCAATAGAAACAGGAGTGCATCCTGAAATTACTACAAAACAGAACATTGCAAATATGCAAAAGCAGTTGAATATTTTGGGTTTGATGCATGATCCTAACCGTACATTCAGCACTACGGATAAAGATTATTACAAATGGACTCAGTGGATTTTTTTGCAACTTTACAATAGTTATTTTGATCAGGTGGAAAACAAGGCAAAGCCAATTAGCGAGCTTGAGAAAAAGTTGCTTCAAGATGGTTTGGATGGCAAGCAATTATATGATGCATTATCCTTGAATAGGTTAGCTTATCTTGATGATGTTGAGGTAAATTGGTGTCCGAAACTTGGCACTGTGTTGTCTGCAGAAGAGGTGATTAATGGACTTAGCGAGCGTGGTAATCATCCTGTTTATAAAAAGAAATTACGTCAATGGGTTTTGCGAATTACAGCTTATGCACAGCGTTTGTTAGAGCATCTTGATGATCTAGATTGGCCAGAAAGCGTTAAGGAAATGCAGCGTAATTGGATTGGTGTTTCATCAGGTCATGAGATTGTATTTTTTGAGCATATTGTTGAATTGGAGCCGTTTTCAGTTGCACAAATTCCAGAAGAAAATCAGGTGAAAGAAGTTTGCGATCAAAAGCCTTTAAGTTTGAAAGTTTTTACTACTCGTCTAGAGATGCTAAGTGGAGCTACATTTTGTGCGATAAATATTCATCATCCAGATGTGTTGCGTTTTTGTAAAACTTCGCAAGTGCGAGAATTTTTAGAGCAAAATCGAAACAATGAAAACTTTGTTGGCTCAGTTTTTACAGGTACATACATGTATAACCCAATCAACGATCGCAAAATGCCAGTCTATATTGCAGACTATGTGGTAGATTATGGAACTCGCGCTGTTATGGGCGTGCCAGCGCATGATGATCGCGATTTTAAATTTCAAAAGCAATATGGAATAGAAATAATTCCAGTTATTGTGCCAGATAAAGAGTATCTAAAAGTGCATGATATAACAGCTCAAGAATACAAGGAAAATATTGAGCAATATGATGTGTTTGGAAAAAAATCTAATGAGCTTCTGTTGTTTAATCGACGCACGGTTGAACAAGAAATTGCTGAGCTTGAAAAGCATCCTTTTGTAAAACGAAAAATTAATATGAAGCTGCGTGATTGGATCTTCTCTCGTCAGCGTTATTGGGGTGAGCCTTTTCCGATTGTGCTTGATGAAAATGGATGTGCTTATGCACTTGAAGTAGATCAATTGCCTGTGCAGTTACCGGAATTAGCAGATTTTAAAAATGATTGTGAATCAGATGAAATTCGCAAGCCGTTAGATAAAGTTACTAAGTGGTGTGATGTAAATTTTGTAAAGCTTGATATCAGTACTGCTAGAATTGTTGATGCGCCAGCTGGGTCTGAAATTGATATTGAAGGTACGAAGTATTTAGTGTGCACGGGTAAGCGTGAGACAAATACTATGCCAAATTGGGCTGGCTCTTGCTGGTACTATTTGCGTTATATGGACCCTGCAAATGCTGATGAATTTGCGAGCTTAGACGCGCAAAAATACTGGTCAGGTATCGAGCATAACCACAATAAATTAGGAATGTTGGACCTATATTTAGGTGGAGCAGAGCATGCGGTATTGCACTTGTTGTACGCACGTTTTTGGCACATGGTGCTATATGATTTGAATAAAGTTGTAACACCTGAACCGTTTGCGCGTTTGTTCAATCAGGGCATGATTTTGGGAGCTGCTTATAGCGATGCTAATGGAAGTTATTATGCTCCAAATGATGTTGTTAAAAATGGAAATGAGTGGAGTGTGAAAGCAACTGGCATAAGTGTTGTTCAGACGATTGGCAAGATTGGCAAGCGTTATAAAAACGGCGTACCTCCTGAAGAAATTACAGATGAATACGGTATTGATGCTTTACGTTTGTATATGATGTACCTTGGTCCGCTAGAGCAAAGCAAGCCGTGGGATTATTCTGCTATTAAAGGCATGGTGCGGTTTTTAGAAAAAATAATTAGCGTCGAAATTATTGATCAAGATTCAGCAAATGCTCTTTATGATTTTAATGAAACTCTAAAAAAAGTGCAGCAAGATTGTCATGAATTGAAGTTTAATACAGCAATTGCGGCAATCATTATTTTCATCAATGAGCATAGGAAAATGACTAAAGAACTGTACGCAAAATTGATTACGATTTTAGCTCCGTTTGCTGTGCATACTTGTGAATATATTCACGCACAATTGGGTGGTCAAGGATCGATTTTTGATTCGCAATGGCCAGTAATTGAAAGCATAGAAAAGCAAATTAAATCAATTAATGTGGTTTTCACAGTTAATGGAAAGAAGCGTTGTGTGGAAGAATATGATCCATCTGTTGAGCAAAACATTTTAGAAGCGCGTGCGCGGGAAATTGTACAAGATGCAAAAAAAATTGTTGTAATTAAAGATAATAATGGATTACCAAAATTGGTTAACATTGTTGTTTAAAGATTTGATGTTTTTTGAATTTGTTTTTACTCGCGATTTTCATCAGAGAGTTTAATTTCTTCTGGGCATTTTCATTTCGCGTTCCACTTATGATTTCCTGTGCGATAAAAATTAATGGAGCAAGCAAGAGGTGCCTTTTGTATATTTAATTTCTTCTGCGCATTTTCATTTCGCGTTCCACTTATGATTTCCTGTGCGATAAAAATTAATGGAGCAAGTAAGAGGTGCCTT
>DAHXLG010000159.1 GCA_027371775.1 bacterium | reverse complement strand
ATATTTCTAAACTTTTATATATTCATGGTAGAATTAAGTTATTCACAAAATTATATAATTGATAAATAATATAAATTTTAATATTAATTTATATATTTATCTAAATATAAATCAACACAAAGTTAAATGTCTTTAATTTATATATTAATATATTTTATTTAATGAATAGTTTTAATATTTTAATATTAATACATTTAAAATAAATTAATTTTTGAATATATAAATATAAATATGAATATAATTATGAATGTGATTATAAATATGAATATGAATATGTATATTTATACCTTGTTGTTCAAATAATTCTCGGACACCAGGCAAATCCTTCGCCCTTCCAAAGTATCTTAAGAAAAAAAGAAAAAAAAGGAAATAGAAAAACAGAAATAGAAAAATAGATTTTCTCGCGAGAAGCTCTTTCCCAAATGTTCAAGTTTTTTTGTTTTTTTGTTTTTTTTGTTTTTTTGTTTTTTTGTTTTTTGTTTTTTGTTTTGTTTTGTTTTGTTTTGTTTTGTTTTGTTT
>DAHXLG010000158.1 GCA_027371775.1 bacterium | reverse complement strand
CCTGTTTTTTGGTTGCAAAGCAAGGACTCCGTCACCCCCCATCCCTCTACTTACCCCCTTTAGGGTGGGGGTAAGTAGAGGGATAGGGTAAAGAGAACCAACTTTATTATTATTATTTATTAAAAGTAATCGTCAAGTACTGTTAATAGAAAATTCGAAATTACGAAAGTTATCAAAAAGACTTAGTTGTTTAAACTTTTGTTTCTACAAGAAAAAACTAGTAACAAATATGCAATAGATATGGATATTAAATAATCGGAGAGAGAGGGATTCGAACCCTCGGTACAACAAAATTGTACAACGGATTAGCAATCAGCCGCTTTCGACCACTCAGCCATCTCTCCTTAATTCGTTTGATTAATATTTTGATTAATATTAAGACTATTTTAACTTAGAAAGTTTTGAATATCAAATTTAATATAAGAAAATCAGAAAAAATAAATAATCTTTTTCCCCCTTTAGGGGGACGCAACATTATGCTTTTCTTCCTACTACCTATTCCCTTACCCCTTTTTACCC
>DAHXLG010000157.1 GCA_027371775.1 bacterium | reverse complement strand
TTAATATTTTTTTTTATTTTTGTTATAATATCTTTTATAATATTTTTCTTTTATATTCGTATATTTTTATTCTCTTTTTTAGATATTTTATATTTTATTTTTTATATTATTGTTATATTATTTTATCATTGTAATATGTATATTTTTTCAAGTAATTTAATATTTAATGAAATCATAGTTCATATCTATTTTGATTATTTAAATTTTATTTGAAATATATTTCATATTATATTTATTATTTCCAATTATTTTAAATTATTTTTTTTCTTATTATTATACTCTTAATAATTTTATTTATTCTTTATTATCACTTTTTGATATTTTTTTATTTTAAACTCATATTGTTTCATTAAATTTTTTTTTATTCTATATATTTTATTTAAATATTATCATTTTAATATTTTCTTTTTTCATCATTATTTTATTTTTATATTAAATTAACTAGTTAAAAAAATATACATTTTTTATATATTGTTTATAATTAAATATATTTAAAATATTCAAAATATTGTTTAATTATATATAT
>DAHXLG010000156.1 GCA_027371775.1 bacterium | reverse complement strand
GGAATGTTAGGAGAACGAGGAAAAAAAAAGAAGAGAAAAAGAAAAGAGAGAGAAAAAAGAAAATGTTGAAACGAAGAGAAAAGGAAGAAAGAAAGAAGAGAAAAGGAAAGAAAGGACACAGGTGTGAAAAAAAGAGAGAGAGAGAATACCAAAAGGGGAAGGAAACGGAGTGAGCCATGTTAGGAGAACGAGGAAGAAAAAAGAAGAGAAAAAGAAAAGAGAGAGAAAAAAGAAAATGTTGAAACGAAGAAAAGGAGTAACACCAGGACAGCGACATAGAGTGCGAATGAAAGTAGATACAGAAGGAGGAAGAAAAAAAGTACCACTAAGTCTACGAGTAGGGAAGAAAGGAAAAGGAGGACGAAATGGAACAGGGCGAATTACAGTACATCATCGAGGAGGAGGAGTGAAACGATTGAGACGAAAAAGAGTAAATGGAGGAGTGAGCCATGTTAGGAGAACGAGGAAGAAAAAAGAAGAGAAAAAGAAAAGAGAGAGAAAAAAGAAAATGTTGAAACGAAGAAAA
>DAHXLG010000155.1 GCA_027371775.1 bacterium | reverse complement strand
TCTCATCTTTATATTATTTTATTTTCTTTGTATCATTTTTATTTTCTCGTCTTATCTTTATATTATTTTATTTTCTCATCTTATCTTTATATCATTTTATTTTCTCATTTTCTATTTTTATCTTTGTGTCATTTTATTTTCTCATCTTTACATCATTTTATTTTCTCATTTTATTTTTATATTATTTTATTTTTTTTTATTTTGTATTATTTTTCTCGTCTTTGTATCATTTTATTTTCTCATCTTATCTTTATATCTCTTTTTTCTTTTCACTTTTGTATTATTTTATTTTCTTATTATATTTTTATATCATCTTATTTTCTTATCTTATCTTTGTATCATTTTATTTTCTTATCTTTGTATCATTTTATTTTCATCTTCATATGATTTAATTTTCTTATCTTTGTATCAATTTTATTTTCTCATTTTATTTTTATATTATTTTATTTTTTTATCTTTATATTATTTTATATTCTCATCTTTATATTATTTTATTTTCTTTGTATCATTTTTATTTTCTCGTCTTATCT
>DAHXLG010000154.1:303-531 GCA_027371775.1 bacterium | reverse complement strand
ATCGCCCGCAGGAGGCCCTCCTTGCTGGCGAAATGGCGGAACAGCGTGACCTCGTTGACGCCGGCGCGGGTCGCCACGGCGCGGGTGGTCACCTTGCCGATGCCGCCCTCATGCCATAGGGCCAGGGCGGCTTCGACGATGCGGTCCTCTGTTTCGTGCCCATCCACGCCGTCACCCCCGCTCCGTGCAAGCAACACTTGCTTGCCTAAGGTAGCGATGCCCCGATGC
>DAHXLG010000154.1:0-293 GCA_027371775.1 bacterium | reverse complement strand
CGGTGTCAAGCGGCGCGACGGCTTGCGCGACCGGAGCGGTCATGCTTGAATGCCTAGGTCAGGGTTTTGGCGGGTGTAGCTCAATGGTAGAGCGCCAGCCTTCCAAGCTGGTTACGTGGGTTCGATTCCCATCACCCGCTCCATCTTCTCGCCTTAGAGCCACAAGCGATTTGGCGATCCGGTGCATCCTCGCGTCAGGGCAACAAACTGGGTAGCAGACTGCGACCCGTCGATTGTTGGGAACGCCGGCACCGTGCCGGGCGCAAGCGATCGTCGCCGCCCGCGCCCGGTCC
>DAHXLG010000153.1 GCA_027371775.1 bacterium | reverse complement strand
TGGAGGCAGGAAGTTGAGGAGCTGATGAGTTGCCTCATGGTTTGGATAATCATGGACCCAATACATGCATCTTGGATAATGACTTCTGCCAAAGATGGCAGTGTTTCAAACAATAATAATGGGCACAAATATTTTGATCAGCATGTGTTGGATCTGACTGCTGCTGTTTCCAAACCTGATGAAACTTGAAGTATTGGAGGATTAAGCTCCGTCATGTAACCAGATGATAGCCTTTCATGTTTTCTCAGTGAATGCTTGCTCATTGTAGCAACTTCACTTAATAAAAGCTCACCTCTTGAATGACAAGTAGCTTCAATTTTATGAGACAATCACGAGATATAGCTACAATAGCTACCTTGGCTTCACAACAAACATTAACACTGACCAGGGCTGTTACCACAATTAAGGAAGCAATTACTACTACACACTGTATACAATAAATGCATACATGGTGAAGGTTTCAGGTTTGAGTCCTGGGGTTGTGTCTTTGCAATCCAGCATTGCAGTTAACCTTCATGCTTGACATGCTCTGG
>DAHXLG010000152.1 GCA_027371775.1 bacterium | reverse complement strand
AATTAAATAAATAAAAAAAATTCAATGGTTAAATAAATAAAAAAAATTCAATGATTAGATAAAATTATTCAATAAATAAATAAATTATTTAATGATTAAATTAAATAAAATAAAAGATTCAGTGGTTAAATAAAATTATTCAATAATTAAATAAATTATTCAATAATTAAATAAATTAAAAAAATTCAATAATTAGATAAATTTATTCAATGAATAAATAAATTATTTAATCATTAAATAAATTAAAAAAAAAGATTGAATTAATAAATAAAATTATTCAATAATTAAATTAAATAATTTATTAAATTTTCATTTATAAAACTATAATTATATAACTGTGTACGTAACCTTTCTTTTGTATTTCTCCATAACATAAATCTTAATCCTAATTTTTTTAATTCTAATCGAATCAAAAAACGATCTCTTTGTTTCCATGTATGCGGAAGAATTTGCGGAATAAATTCATGAATAGGCATTGTTTTAGGCCATTCATTTGGATTACGACTAGGAATACTTGGTTCTTTTGAATATTC
>DAHXLG010000151.1 GCA_027371775.1 bacterium | reverse complement strand
AACAAAAAAAAAAAAAAAAAAAAAAAAAAAAAAAAAAATAAAAAAAATAAAAAAAATAAAAAAATAAAAATATCAAAAAAAATAAAATATCAAAAAAATAAAATATAAAAAAAAATAAAAAAAAAAATAAAAAAAAAATAAAAAAAAAAATAAAAAAAAAAAAAAAAAAAAAAAATCAAAAAAAATAAAATATCAAAAAAATAAACTATCAAAAAAAATAAAATATCAAAAAATAACGGGAAAATAAAATAAAAATCAAAGTTTGAAAAGTAAAAATGATATAAGTAAATAATATAATTAAATGATGTAATAAAATTATTGAATAAAATAATACAATAAAATGATACAATAAAATAATAAACCGATATAATAATTAGATAAAATAATATAATAAAAATGATACAATAAAATGATATAATAAAATCATACAATAAAATAATATAATTAATTAATATAATAAAAGAATACAATAAAATTATTAGATTAAATAATACAATAAAAAAATATAATAAAATTATACAATGAAATTATTAGATT
>DAHXLG010000150.1 GCA_027371775.1 bacterium | reverse complement strand
TTTCCAGAGTAGTTGTAAAACCACTAAAATAAAACGATATAAAAATGAGAAATTAAAATAATACAAACATAAAAAAAATACAAAAATAAGAAAATAAAATAATATAAAGATAAGAAAATAAAATGATATAAAGATAAAATAAAATAATACAAAAATAAGAATAAAATGATATAAATAGAAAAAAATAAAATGATATAAAGATGAAAATAAAATCAAAAATTAGAAAATAAAATGATATAAAAATGAGAAAATAAAATGATATAAAAATAAAAAAATAAAAATAATACAAAGATAAGATGAGAAAATAAAATAATATAAAGATAAATAATGATACAAAGATAAGATAAAAAATAAAATGATACAAAGATTCTAGTGCACAAAGTGCACTGACGTAAAATAAAAATGATACAAAGTTGATAATATAATGATAAGAATATAAAATGATACAAAGATAAGATAAAAAATAAAATAATACAAAAATAAAAATAAAATAATATAAAAATAAAAAATAAAACAATATAAAGATAAAATAAGAAA
>DAHXLG010000014.1 GCA_027371775.1 bacterium | reverse complement strand
GATCTTTACTCAAGAGCGCTCTTTCAAATTCTGCATCCAAAATTGTGAAATTGCAGGAAGATGGCGCGAAAATTGCAAAAGAAATTATTGCATTGCAAAAAAAGACTCTAGCCAATGTTTGTCATGAATACGATAAGAAAAAATATTTACATGCAAGTTCGGCCTCTGTTCGTTCGAAAATTAGTGCAAAAGCGCAAGATTATGTTGATGCATATTTAGATGCATGTACTTTTAACAATTTGCAAAAACAACGGCTTGAGACTAATAGAATCAAAAATGATTTTCTATCTGGTTATCAGGAGGATAGTAAAATTGAGGCATCTCATATTTTCTATGATTTGTTAGAGCATGCTTTTGCTGATAGGTTGTTTGCTAACAAAAAGCGTTTTGATGGACGTAAATTTGATACGATTCGTGAAATTACTATGAAGGCAGGTTTTATTCCATCATTGCATGGAAGCGCGCTTTTCACGCGTGGAGATACGCAGGCGCTTGTTTCTGTTACAGTTGCTCCTTATATGGATTCTCAAAGCGTTGAATCCTTGCACGGCGTGCATAAAGAAAACTTTTTGTTGCATTATAATTTCTTGCCTTACGCGGTTTCTGAAATTGGCAAAATTGGAGCTGTAAGCAGAAGAGAAATTGGGCATGGTGAGTTGGCTCGCAAAGCATTTTTATCACAGCTTCCAAAGAATTTAGATTGTGCTATTAGAATTGTTTCTGAAATTACTTCTTCTAACGGTTCTTCTTCAATGGCAACAGTGTGTGGATCATCATTAGCCTTGTTTGATGCTGGTGTTCAGTTATCTGCTCACGTAGCTGGTATTTCAATTGGTTTGATTGAAAAAACTGATAGAAAAAAGACAAAGTATCAATTGTTGGCAGATATTACAGGTATTGAAGATGAGCTTGGCAAAATGGATTTCAAAATTGCTGCAACAAAAAATGAAATTACAGCAATGCAATTGGATATCAAAAACGATGGCATAACGCATGAAATTTTGGTCGAAGCCCTTAATTTGGGTATAAAGCATATTAAAAAAATTCTTGCGAATATGTACAAGGAAATTAAGGCGCCGCGTGAGACAAATCATGGTTTGCAAGAAGTAGTAAAAATTGATCCAAGTAAAGTACGCATGGTTATTGGAAAAGGTGGTAGTATAGTTAATGGGCTTACAAGTGAATTTAACGTGAAAATTGATATTGATCGCAGTGGAAGGATAACTATTACGCCAAATAGTTCACAGACAAAGCGCGCTGATATTCAAAAAGTTATTGATAAAATTAAGAAAATCGCTTCTTAATACTGCATTATAACATGAAACAGTTTTTATAATTTTTGTTAAAGTTGCTGTGCTATTGTCTAAAATAGGCTCCTTTTATAATTATCTAGGCGTTATTCCAAATGGTATATCTTTTTTGCATTATATAAAAATGGTTTAAAAATTTAAGAATTTAATTACTTTGTATAAAATGCATTTTTTTGCAAAATTTAGAGAATGAAAGATTAACTTTGATGTAAATTTGATTCTAAATAATGGTGTTTTATAGTAAGCTTTATCACCCTTTGTACTATCAATAAATTGGATAGAAATGTAAAATTAATATAATGTTAAAGCTAGAGCCGATTAAAATTGGAAAAATTGAGTTATTACCTTTATTTGAAGGTGGGAAAGGTATTGCAGTTTCGAATGGAGTGACCGCTGGTGCATGGTCTGCATGTGGCGGAGTTGGTACGTTTTCAGGAGCATCTGCAGATTATTATGATGAAGATGGAAATCTTGTGCGTTATCATTACTCTGGAAAAACACGTCGTGAGCGGCATGCCCAGTTAATTGAGCAATCGATTAAAGGAGCTCTTGCACAAGCTCGTATTGCAAAGTCGATTGCCAAAAATGTGTGGGTTAATATGAATGTACTTTGGGAAATGGGCGGCTGTCAGATTATTCTTGAAAAAACGCTTGAGCGTGCAAAGGGTATGATTAATGGAGTTACTTGTGGAGCTGGCATGCCTTATAATCTTGCTTCTATTTGCGCCAAGTTTGATGTGTTTTATTTTCCAATCGTATCATCTATGCGTGCATTCAATGTTTTATGGCAACGTGCATATAAAAATTATTCTCAATGGCTTGGCGCAGTTGTGTATGAGGATCCTTGGATTGCAGGTGGTCATAACGGACTTAGCTCAGAAGAAGATCCAAAAATAAGACAAGATCCATATCATCGTTTAGTCAAGCTGCGTAAATGCATGAATTCGCTTGGTTTAAGCTCTGTGCCAATCGTTATTGCAGGTGGTGTATGGTGCTTGAATGAATGGAAAAATTATTTAGATAATCCTGAAATTGGGCCAGTAGCCTTTCAATTTGGAACGCGTCCGTTGTTAACTAAGGAAAGTCCGATTTCAGATGAATGGAAAAAGCGTTTGGTTGAGTTGAAAGAAGGCGATGTATTATTGAATCAATTTAGTCCAACAGGGTTCTATTCATCAGGGGTTTACAACAATTTTTTGCGTAAGTTAGATAATCGTTCAAAGCGTCAGATTGCTTATAAAGATGTTTCTGAATCTGGCTTTGAATCCATCATACACTTTGGTCCGCGCAATCGTGAATTGTTTGTTTCCAAAGAGGATGAGCTGAAAGCGCAAGCTTGGATTGCTGATGGATATGATCAAATTATAAAAACTCCAGATGGAACAATCGTGTTTGAAACTAAAGATGAAGCTGCGATTATTCATCAAGATCAGGTTAATTGTATGGGTTGCTTAAGCTCATGTCGCTTTAGCAACTGGAGTCAAGAGGCTGAAAGCAATGGAAGTATTCCAGATCCACGTTCGTTTTGCATTCAAAAGACGCTGCAAGATATAGCACACGCAGGTTCAATTGATGATAACCTAATGTTTGCGGGCGCTAACGTATTCCGTTTTGGTCAAGATCCATTTTACGCAAATGGATTCATTCCAACTGTTCAAGAATTGGTTGATAGAATAAAGCAAGGCGATTAATTTTTTCATCTAATTGCTAGCAAAATAATGCAATACATTGTTAGAATATAAAAATGAGTGGATTGATCAAAATAATAAAAATAGCTAGCAAACTTTTTCCAGAAAGATATAAAAAATACACAGATTTTGTTGCATCGTATGGATTTGTTGGAGTGTACCAAGATGGCAGTGTGATACTGTTTTTAGATGCGCGTTACTATACAAGTGCGCAAGATGCAGGCGTATCATTCAAGCCGTTGCGTGAAATGCCTCGTGAGAATTTAGTTCTTGATCCTTTTGAATGGACGATTACGGATATTGCAAATTTCAAATTTGTTGACCCAATATTTCGTAATTTTGAAGAGTATAAGTTAGCTCATGGAATTGAGCTTGGCAACATTGATATTATAAGTCATTTTTTGTTTGAGAATCCTGGTAAGTGTTATCTAGCAAGCAATATGGATACGATGAGTGTGCCAACAAATATGCTTGTTTTTAACGAAGATGGAGTTATACAAGCGATTGATGATGGCTTTAACGTGCTGTTTGACCCTGATATTACACCAGTTGCATATGCATCA
The DNA here is from genome assembly GCA_027371775.1 of bacterium. GTDB lineage: Bacteria > Pseudomonadota > Alphaproteobacteria > CAJXXZ01 > DAHXLG01 > DAHXLG01. The sequence goes on along the minus strand of DAHXLG010000014.1, from coordinate 18,236 downwards.
AAGTTGCGTGCAGAGAATGCGATAACTGACCCTGTACGTGTAGCAGATTCGATTATGGATGATATCGATGGGTACAAGAAATTTTTGATCAATGATTGCATTGCCTGGATGAATTTTTGGCAAAAGCTTGAATGGATATATTCTGGAATTACAGAAATTGATGCAGCGCAAATTTTGGAATTAGAGCGCAAGAAAATTCATGGTCAGCAATTTAGTTTAGCCTTTGAGACAATTGCTGGATGCAATGAAAATGCTGCAAAAATTCATGGACGCGCTAGTGATAAAATGTTAGAAGATGGCATTTTATTAGTTGATGCTGGAAGTAAGCTAGGTTGTTATAATTCTGATATCACTCGTGTTTTTTTGTTAGGCTCCTGCAATCATATTACAAAGGAATTCAAAGAAGCTTATACAAAAACATTAAAAGCGCACATTGCAGTTATCACTTGTGAATTTTCAAAAAATACGCCTGCAGCTGATATTGATGCGTTGGCACGAAAGTATGTCCAATTTGACCATGCTCTTGGACATGCGATTGGAAAAAGCGATGTTCATGCGTTTCCTCCAATTAGAGGCGGTGTAGATACTAGTCTAAAAAATGGAATGATACTTGCTATTGAGCCAGGTTTTTATGTGCCAGGAAAGTTTGGTGTTAGGCTTGAAAGTGTAGTGCGCGTAATTGAAACAAGTTTGGATAATTTTGCATTTGATTACCTTATTTTTATACCTTTTGAATATGATCTTGTTGAACATACTATGTTGGAAGATTTTGAGCACGAATGGCTTAGCAAATACCATGAAATGTGCTATAACAAATTAAAAGAATATGTTGATATAGGTTTCCTTGAAAAGAAAACTTGTAAATTCATTAAATGAAGATTGGCAGAAAATGGCTGTAGAAGGGGAAAAAATGGATTTTTTCAAGAAGGTTATTAGAAAAGTTATTCCAGATGGAAATGAAAAAAATTTAAGAAAGCTTCGTCCGTTTGTAGCTCAAGTTTTGGAATTGGAAAAAGAGTATGCTAGTTTGAGCCACGAGCAATTAAAGGCAAAAACCTTTGAGTTTAGAGAGCAGCTTGCTAGTGGAAAAACTTTAGATGATATTTTAGTTCCAGCATTTGCAACAGTGCGCGAGGCATCTGATCGTGTACTTGGAATGAAGCATTTTGCAGAGCAGATTCTAGGTGGAATCGCCTTACATAAAGGTATGATTGCAGAAATGAAGACTGGTGAAGGAAAAACGCTTGTTGCAACATTGCCATCTTATTTGAATGCGCTTGCTGGTCCTGTGCATATTGTTACTGTCAATGATTATTTGGCAAAACGTGATTCAGACGAGATGGGGCAAATTCATCGTTTTCTTGGTCTTACAGTAGGTTGCATTTTAGAAACTTTAAATGATAGTCAGCGTAAGGCAGTTTATGCATGCGATATTGTTTATTCAACAAATAACCAGCTTGGCTTTGATTATCTAAAAGACAACATGAAATATTCAAAAGAAGAGGTGTGTCAACGTGAATTGAATTATGCAATTATCGATGAAGCAGATAGCGTGTTGATTGACGAAGCACGTACTCCATTGATTATTTCTGGTCAGTCAGAGCGTGCAAGCGATACATACGCATGGGTGTGCAGTCTTGTTGATAGCCTTGAAGAGGGCGATTGGGAAAAAGATGAAAAGATGCGTACGGTTACACTTACAGAAACTGGAATCGAACGTCTTGAATCATTTTTGCGCATGGAAGGAATGTTGGCCCTTAATGGTACGTTGTATGATGTTTCAAATATTGAGCTTGTACATTCGATAAACCAAGCGCTTAAAGCAAAGGTGTTGTTCAGAAAAGATATTGATTATATGGTCAAGGATGATAAGGTTTATATCATCGATGAATTTACTGGCAGAATATTAGATGGACGTCGTTATTCAGATGGTCTTCACCAAGCAATCGAAGCAAAAGAAGGAGTGGAAATTCAGATGGAAAACCATACACAAGCATCTATCACATTCCAGAAATTCTTCGCGTTATACAATAAGATTGCTGGTATGAGCGGTACATGTATGAGTGAATCGGAGGAATTTAAAGAAATTTATAAGGTGGATACGATTGTAATTCCAACTCACAGACCAATGATTCGAAAAGATTTAGATGACGAGGTTTACCGTACATTTGATGAGAAATTTGAAGTGATCTTGAAAGAGTTGCAAGAAGCTCATGCAAAACAACAGCCTGTCTTGGTTATTACTGGAAGCATCGAGGCATCTGAAATTTTTTCAAACGGTTTTAGAGCAGCCGGCTTAAGGCATCAAGTTTTGAATGCTAAGTATCACAAAGAAGAAGCCGAAATTATTGCAGATGCTGGAACTCCAGGAGCGATTACAATTGCTACAAACATGGCAGGACGTGGTACAGATATTCAGCTTGGTGGAAACTTGCGCATGCGCTTGAAGAGGTTGAAGGCTCAGGGGATGAGTGATGCTGAAGTTGAAGCTCGTCGTTCTGAAATCGAAAAAGAGATTGCACGTGATCGCGAAATTGTTATGAACGCTGGTGGATTGTATGTGCTTGGTACTGAGCGTAACGAAAGTCGCAGAGTTGATGATCAAGCTCGTGGTAGATCAGGACGTCAGGGTGATGTTGGTAAATCGAAATTTTTCCTATCACTCGAAGATAGCTTAATTCGTATTTTTGGTTCATCTGATAAACTGGATAAATGGCTATTGCGCTTTGGTTTAAAACAAGGCGAGGCGATTACTCACCCATATATTTCCAAAGCTATTGCACGTGCGCAGCATGCTGTTGAAGCTCGTAATTTTGATTGGCGTAAGAATGTGTTTAAATATGACCAGGTTCTTGATGAACAGCGCCGTATGATCTACAAATATCGAAACCGTTTCCTAGATGATATGGATATTGCTAAACAAATGGAAAGTTTTGTTAATTATAGATTAGAATCATTGTTTGATTTTTATAATCCACTTCAAACTCAGGCGCGTTCAGTACAAGATAAAAAGTATACGCAAAATAGTGCAGATACTATCCATTATTCGCATGAAGACTTGATAAATATTCATCAAGAAGTTACCAGGTTGTTTGCTATTAACATTGATCTAAATAATTTTGATAGCATGTCCCACGAGGTTGTTAATGAAACAATTACAAAAGCTGTAAAAGCGAAGTTCAATAGTTTGATTGAAACTCAAAGTGTACATCTGCAGATCATTTTGCTTAAGACAATCGATGATCTATGGCGCGATCACTTACATATGTTAGATTCGTTGCGTCAGACAGTGAACTTGAAAGCATATGCACAAAAAGACCCATTAAACGAATACAAAAAAGAAGCTTTCAATATGTTTGAAACATTGCTGGATACATTCAGAGATAATTCTATTAGCTTCTTTTTCCATTTAGATTCTGGTGCTCCTGAAGGTGGCGAGCATATGGATGTTTCAAACGTAATTGATATTACTCAAGATAGCAGCGAAATTGATTCTCAAAATTAGAGTAATAATGCTTGGAAACAAAAAGCAGAATAAGTATTTAATTTGGTATAACTTGATTTTGATTATCTAAACTAAAAATAGTAAGTTATTTATGCTATAGTTGATGATATTAATTTTCGTACATAATTATAAAATTTGTTAGATAAAAATTTTCTAGCCATATCAGAGAATGTTGGATAAGTAATTGAAGGTTTCAGCATTAGGTTTTTTAAGCTAAATATAGTTTTTAATGAGTTTGTGATTTGTTGTTTTAGTCAAATTTTGGGTGTGTAATTATCTTAGATACAATATAGATTTTAGTATCAGATTTCCAAAGCTACATAGAGTTTGCAATGAGTTTGTGATTTGTTGTTTGTGTTAGTTGGTTAGTCTAGTTATGATAAACGTGATATCAGAGAATGTTGGATAAGTAATTGCATGTTTCAGTATTAGGTTTTTTATAAATATAGTTTTTAATGAGTTTGTGATTTTTGTGATAAATGTGAGTTACTTAATATATTAGTATATCTATATAATAAATTTTCTAGAGCAATGCCGCCTGTTTTTTCGATTAAAAAACGTGCGTTGCCAATTTTTTCATTTATTGCTTCAGGCCATGATTCGAATGAATTTTCATTGAGATTTTCTAGCAAAAATTTTCGTTCCGTATGCGATAAGTGCTTAAGCTTATACCATACGAAGTTTATATGAACTTTTGCTTGATTTTTAATTCCGTAATAAATACTGTGTCTGCGACCATCTAACAATTTTACAAATTTCTCTTTTTGATCAAGTTTTACAATTCTGCGGCCTATAAATCGGATAGCTAGTACAACAGTTTTATTAGGATAAGTAACAGAAAGTTTTTCAAGTTGTGTTTTAAGAATTTCTCTAGGTGCTGCTGTATCTGGTAGTGTTAGTTCAATTTTTTTGGGGTCAATGTATGAAATATTTGAAACAATGTTCATTTTTCAAATTTTTGCCACTTCTTTAGATCTTCAGCTTCACAAATAAGCATTTCTAGCTCTTCTTGGGATAACTCTATTAGAGAAAGATGCTGTTTCTTGTTTTTTTTATTATCAAAGAAACCACGCATTTTGCCAATCATATGTTTAGCTTGAATTGCAGCTTTATAATCTCCAGCCTCTAGGGCCAAGGAAAATGTTTGTTCTAAATCTTTAATCATTTTATTGCGTTCTTTGATAATATCAACATTCATTAACCTTATTATTACACATTTTTAAGAAAAAATCCACTAAAATTTCGTTTTCGCATTAATGCTGGCTAATGTTAACTGAAATTTAAGAAATATTAGGTTAATCCAAAATTAGTGAGATAGTTGACAAAGGAGAATATTATATTAATTTTGCTAAAAATTTTGAATGCAAGCAAAAGTAGAACAATATAGAAATGATGCAGTTAGCTTAATAAATTGGCAGACATCGCAAGTTCAATAAAAAATTTGATAAAGAGAGTACTAACTAAAATGCGTTCGATTTATTGCTAATAAGTTTATGCGAATTTACCCTGTTTATTCAACTTTGATCAATATCTTATGGTTGGCTTGGTATATCAAATTACCTGGTTTTTTTGTTCATATTTTATATGTTAAAAATATGAAAAAAATTTAGCTGAGAATAAAAATTTTTTTAGTGAGGTTTAGCTATTGCTGTGCAATTATGCAATGATTCTTCTATATCAGTTTATTTCAGTAGCGTTTGCCGTAAGTAGCAGAAAACTTTTTCTTTGATATTTTCGTGAGAAAAAATTCATTATATATCTTAGTTTATAAAATTTTTGTTGTGCGTAATTTTTATCGTATAACATGTTTTTTTATGTATATTTTATTTCATATTTTCATTCCAATGTATTTAAGTTGCTAATTAGAGCATTCATAGCCATTGCTTTCATTCAAGCAAGGCTATCAGATTTACATTGTAGTTTCCAAAATTTATAAGTGATCTTTGTTTATCTATCTTAGTTTATTTTAATTAGTCTTAAATAATTTATTCATTCTTGTTATTGCCAAAAATCGTTAATTTGTTGAATTCTTGGCTTGAGAGGACAAATTTGTATCCATGATAAACTTTCAGTTATATAAGCTCATTATTCCAGGTTTGCGATATTTCAATTATAGATCAAACAAAAAGCGAGAGGGCATTTGATGTTTGTGTTGTCCATTAATTCTGCGGTTCATTGTATGGATAATTTCCAAGTATTGTTTTGCGCGTGTAATCGTTACATAAGCTAGTCTGCGTTCTTCTTCCACTTCTTTTTGCTCGCGTGCTAGCATTGATGGAAATATATTTTCTTCCCAGCCGGGCGCGATTACGATATCGAATTCCAGACCTTTAGCCGCATGCATAGTCATAATAATAATCTCACTAGATTCGTCAGAGCTATCATCAAACTGCAGATTTTCCAAGAAGCTTTCAAGCGAAGTGGCTGTTTTCAGTTGCAGCTTTAATTCATTTATAGAATCTTCTTGAGCAGTGGTGTAGTCTTCTTGGTGACGGTATTGAATATCCTGGAGAATTTTCTCGCATAGATCTTCTAGCTTCATTATATTTTTCTGCGCGCGCCAATTTTGAATTTGCATCAATAGCACTTTGCATTTTTCGCTAGCATTTTTTGGCAGCTGAGGGAGTAGCGTGGCAAGAGCTTGCTCAAAGTGGCAATCAAGCGATTTCATAGCATCAAGAAGCATTGTAAGACGAGCTTCTCCCATGTTGCGTTTTGGTGCGTTCAATACACGTGAAAATGCAAGAAAATCATGTGGGAATAACAGAATGCGCAAGTATGCGATTATATCTTGTATTTCTTTCTTAAGGTAGAATTTTTTACCGCTAGCAATTGTATAAGGTATTTTTGCTTCAACAAACGCGTGTTCGATAGGATGTACTTGCATATTGGTACGCACGAGCACTCCGATTTTATAATCAGCATTTTTTTGTTTCCACTGTGCGGCAAGATTGGCAATTAGTCTTGCTTCTTCGTATTCATTGAATACTTTGCTTATGCGGATATATCCTTCTTTGTCTGTTGCTGCAATTAATGTCTTTATAAACTCGCGTGGGTTTTTGCTAATTAATTTTGTAGCTCCAGTTAGAATTTGTGAGGCGCTACGGTAGTTTTCTTCTAGTTTTACGATGTTTGCCTGAGGGTAATCTTGTTTGAATCTTTGAATATATTCAACGCTAGCTCCACGAAACGAATAAATAGCTTGGTCTTCATCTCCTACGCAGAATAAATTTTTGTTTTTGCTAAGCAGCGTGATCCATTTGTACTGAGCAGAGTTTATATCCTGGTACTCATCGACTAATAGATGAGAGCAAATTTCAGAAGTAATATCAGGATGCGATTGAAATAGAAAAATAGATTTTTGTATCAAATCAGAATAATCAAGATAATTATTTGCTATCAGTTCATCTTCGTACATGCCAAAAATTGTTTTAAAAAAATCATTGTAATCTTTTGCAGCAATTTTGCCTGTTTCCTTAAACTGAGAAATTTGTTCAATTAGCATTTTTGCTGTTTTTTCTGAGTCTAGTTGTTTTAGTAATCTTTTTAGCAAACGTCTTTGATCATCTTCTACTAAAATTTGAAAGTTAGGATCAATATCAATTTTATCACTATGTTGACGCAGAAATTGAGAAGAAATTTTATGAAATGTACCGCAAATAATTTCAAAGGCCTTAGTGCCAACAGATAAAGAAAGACGATGTTTTAACTCATTTGCAGCTTTGTTTGTGAAGGTAGTAGCAACAATTTTGTTTGCGCTTACACCTTGCTCTATTAGCAGTTCAATTCGTTTAATTATAACTCGAGTTTTGCCAGTACCAGCGCCTGCAAGTACTAGTGTTTGTTGTGCAGTACTAGTGACTGCGGCTAATTGACCAGCATTAAGTGACATACATTTCATTGTATTGCAAAACCAATATATTTAAAAGGAATTAGCGAAAATTTCGTAGCTGTTTTTTGTTTTAAATGCCCTAAAATAATGGATATTATACAATTTTTTTTCTTTTACCTTCGATTTTTATGATAGATATTTTTAGCATTTTAGATAGTAGTTTCGAATAATGGACAAACAAGAGAGATTTTCTTATTTTTCATATTTGTATTGTGTTTATAAAAAATTTTATTTTGATAAATTTGTTTCGATAAATCTAAGGCAAAAGATCATGTTTTGAAATGACTTTAATATAGTTGTATGTTTTTGCTCATTTTTATTTAGATTAAATAGTGCAAGCAAAAGGCTAAACATTGCGTCAATATCGTGCTTAGCAATTTTTGATTTTGATAACGGAGCGCATGCCAAAGGCAAATTGTTGTTAATGATTTCCAGCGTTTCAAGATCAGTTTGTGTGTTATTAGCCATCATTTCACTTGATACTGCAGCAATTTCTGCCAATATGCAATTTGCTTCTTGTGCGATTGTTTTAGATTGATTTTTGATTTCTTGTGCGATTTTTTTGTATTCTATATTGCATTGTTTTTCGCATATCAAAAATTTCGTTATTTTAGAAAACATTTGGGCAAAAAACATATTTGCTTCCAGGGTTTTGTTTTTGTTTGTTATACGATAATTATTATCATTTTTTAAGTCTTTATATGCATGAGAGCTGTTTTGTATATACAAGTCTAATTCCATGTAACCATTGTAACATTGCTGTGACGCATTGTCAAATGAAGTGCATATTTATATTTGTTATTTTTATTTCAAATAGCCGGCTATCGAGTTTTAATATACACAATAAAAATTAATTTTGTATGAAAAAATATTTCTTTATTTAGTTATTTTAATCTATTAATTAAAACTGGATCAAATTTGTTGTTAATTGGGAGTTTATAGCTTTTTTTAGTAGATATTAGCTTAGAAGAAGTATCTATCCGTTCATAGTTTCAAACAATTGTTTGTTGCTATCTGTGTGTTTTAGTTTGTCTAGCAAGAAGCTCATGCCTTCAATTGGACCCATTGGGATGATAATTTTTCTAATAGCCCAGCGTTTATATAACTCAGCTTCGTTTTCAAAGAATTTTTCTTCGTTTCGTGTGCCGCTGAGTGTGATATCGATTGCTGGATAAATGCGACGGTCTGATAAGTTTCTATCCAAGAATAATTCGCAGTTACCTGTTCCAGAGAATTCTTGCAAGATATAGTAATCCATTTGCGATTTGTTTTTATCCAAAGCTGTTCCAATGATTGTAAGAGATCCTTGCTCTTCAGTTTTACGTGCCGCGCCGAAAATCTTTTTAGGACCTTCCATAGCGCTAGCATCAATACCTCCTGTAAGAATTTTTCCAGAAGATGGCATAACAGTGTTATAAGCGCGAGCTAGGCGAGTTATTGAATCTAGGAATAGCACAACGTCTTTGCCAAGTTCAACCAATCTCTTGGCTTTTTCAATAACTAATTCAGCAATTTGGATATGTCTAGTAGCAGGTTCATCGAAAGTGGAGCTGATAACTTCTCCTTTAACAGAGCGCTTCATGTCTGTAACTTCTTCAGGACGCTCATCAACAAGTAGCACAAGAAGCTCGACATTAGGATGATTTTTTACAATAGCATGCGCCATATTTTGCATCAAGACAGTTTTGCCAGTACGTGGTTGTGCTATGATAAGTGCTCGCTGACCGAATCCGATTGGAACGACCAAATCACATGCGCGCAGAGAGATATCTTCAGCGCTTTTTGTTCCAAGTTCAAAATTAATTCTTTGTATAGGATAAATAGGAGTAAGTTGTTCAAAATTTACTCTTCCCTTAAGGCTTTCAAGTTTGTGGTTATTTGCCATATAAATATTGGTTGCAGCAAAATATTTCTCATTATCTTTTGGAGCTTTAATTTGAGTTTTTACAAAATCGCCAGCCTTTAGATTCCATTTACGAATTTTTTGTCCCTGCAAAAAGATATCGTAAGGAGTTGTGGTATAATTTATATCAGGTGAGCGCAAAAAGCCAAATCCTTCGGGCAAGATTTCTAGAATACCTTCTGCAATCACATCCTTATTGTCTTCTATGTATTTTCTGATAATTTGTGCTATCAGATCATATGTTTTGAACGTAGATGGCTCTTCTATTCCAAGAGATTCTGCAAGATCCATAAGCTCATCTTGCTTCATTTTTTTGATATTGTTGAATTTAATTACATTTTCTGCGTTATCTTCAATCACTCTTGCAACTTCATCATTTTTTTCGTCTTTATGCTGATTATAATTGTTTTTTTTCAATGTTCTCCTTTTATTGTTATAAGTTGTATTTTGCCCTTTTCTTGGGCGCGGTTTTTCTTCGTGCATTTAAAATCCCTCTGAATATTTTGTTGAAATTATATAGAAATTGTATTGTATATGGTTCATTATATGCAAAAATGTTCAAAAAAGCGATAGTAATAAAAAAATGATTTGTTTAATTGAATTTTTTTGTTAACTTATTTATTTGTTTTTTCATCGCATAACTTGGAGCTATAATATAAATTAAAAATATTGCATAAATATATAGTTTATAGTATTCAAGTTTTGTGAAATATATATTTGGATTAGGCAATCCTGGCGCGCAATACTCGGGCAATTACCATAATCTTGGAACAATTTTTGCAAACTGGCTATGTGAATATTTTCCAAATGAGTTGGTTTCAAAAAAAACTGAGTATGAGATGTTTAGGTTTTCTAACGTGAGTTTTTCACATTTTGTTCATCTGAGTTCGAATTTTTCTAATATGAGTTTAGCACCTTCTTCTGATCTGAGTTTAAATGGATCTTGTTTTTACGTAATAAAGCCAAATGTATTCATGAACCTTTCTTTTAAGGCTATTGGAAGTGTTTATAGCATGAATAAAGCTAGCTCGATGGATTTTCTTGTAATGCATGATGAATTGATGTTGCCTAAATACGATATTAAATTAAAAATTCCAGATGGGTCTAATCTGCCTGGAAATGCTGGACACAACGGGTTGCGCAATATCAGTGAGCATATGAGCGCTAATTTTTCTCGTTTGCGTATAGGTATTGATCATCCTAAAAATTTTGATCCTAGAATTTCTGTAACAAACTATGTGCTTTCTAATATTGACGATATTTCTGCCTACAAAAAAGCTTTTGAAACGAAAGGGATAAAGTTAATAAGCGATTGGTTAAATACTTCAACAAATTGCGTTAGCATGAAAAAGTAATTAAAAAATTTTTGCAAATGCTTTAAAGCAACATAAAAATGAATCAAGATATTTTCTAATTTTTTTGTGGCATTGTATTTAATATAATAATTTGCTTGGAATTGAATATTGAAAACCTTAGATTGAGCGAAAAAACAATGTGCGTGATATTATTAAATTTATATCTTTGGAAACAATCTTGGACGATTTGAAATATACTCCAAAGGTAAATTAGAATCATAATATTTCATAGAGCATTCTGGGAACCCAAGAAATTTCATCACTGCATTGGCTGAGTTAGTTAAAACAGGCGAAATAAGTACAGTTGCTTTTCGGAAAATATCCATTAAAAAATATAAATTTGCAGCCTGTTCGACCTTATCTTCAATTTCCCAAATTTTATTATTTTGGAAGTAATCATTGATTTGCACAATTACTTCTATAAACCTGTTAAGATACTCGCTCATCGTCTCAGGTTCGTCTATTAAAGTATCGACAGAATAATATAGTCTATCTAGCGTTTTTCTCAAAGCATCAGCTTCTTTGGTTTTTAAATTTGGCATGCCATTTGGCAGTGCGCCTCCAAACCTTAGCTCAATGATACCCAGCATGCGCAAGAAAATGTTGCCATATTTGTTTGCAAGATCACCATGAACGACGCCTTTTAATATGTCTTCGCGAAATTGTCCATCTTCGCCAAGCTCAATGCCTCTAAGCAGAAAGTAGCGAATGCCATCAACTTGATATTTAGTAATCAAGTCATCCAATGGCACAGCATTGCCTAATGATTTAGAAATTTTTGCATCATCTCTCATCCACCATCCATGCACAATTAGTTTTTCGGGCAAAGGCAACTGAGTGGCCATTAATATAGCTGGCCAATAAATTGCATGGAATTTCAATATATCTTTGCCCAAAACATGCTTGCCTGGCCAATAATGCTTGTACTCTTCCTCATTAGGGTATCCAACGGCGCTTATATAATTCACTAATGCATCAATCCAGACATAAATCACATGGTCTGAATCATCGGGCACTTCTATGCCCCAGTATAGTCTATTTTTGGGTCTAGAGATTACAAAATCTTTCAATCCATTCTGCAAAAAGCCCATAGCTTCGTTGTACCGCTTGTTTGGATAAACAAAATCTGGATGTTCTTCATAAAACTTTTTTAATTGATCTTCTAAAGCCGATAATTTGAAAAAATAACAATCTTCTTCGCGCCATACAATGTGTTCGCTTTCTTGTTCTGGTTTTTCGGCTAGATATGTTTCGTCTGAAATCGAATACCATCCTGCATAATTACCTTTATATATGTATCCATTGTTTTTCAGCTTCATCCATATATTTTGCACGGCCATTTTATGCTCCACGGATGTAGTTCTAACCCAATAATCCCATTCGATATTAAAATGTTGGAAAAATTCTATGAACTTTGCAGAAAGATGGTTAACATGTTCTTGAGCGCTGTATCCTCGTGCTGCGGCTGCTTGAGCAACTTTTTGTCCATGCTCATCTAAGCCTGTTGTAAAATAATGCTTACGGTTTAAAAGCTTGGCTGCTTTCTTCCATACATCTACGAGCAATGATGAATATAAGTGTCCTACATGCGGAGTGTTGTTTGGATAATATATTGGCGTAGTCAAATATTTTATGGTTTTCATATGTTTAGAATATATAATTTACAGATATAATGCCAGTTAATTGCCCAGAAACTATTTGCAATCAGATATTTGCAAATATGATTGATTTTGCAGTTTTAAGTGTAATAATTGACTTTATTATTAGATCAGCTTATGGATATTAAGTTTTATTCAATAAAATTAAGCATTAAGAGTAATATGAGTATGGTTTTATGGATGAATTTTAAGTAGCAAGTGAGTTTTTTGCATAATGTATCAAAAAGTGTAATAATAACTAACATGAAACTTACGAAACCAATAGCTCTAGTTGGAATGATGGGCGCTGGAAAAAGTTCGTTTGGCAGAAAAATTGCAAAAAAGCTTAATGCACAGTTTTTTGATCTTGATAATGAAATTAAGATAAAGACAGGCTATAGTCCAAAAGAAATATTTAATTATTTTGGAAAGCAAATGCTAGAAGAGACAGAGTTTTCAGTCATTGAAGAGCTTGTTTCAAAACATACAGCAATCATTGCAACAGGCGATAGCACAATAGACAACAAAAAAGCATGGGAATTCCTTAAAGAAAACACCATAACAATTTGGCTCAATATTGATCTTAAGTTAATTTCTGTACGTTTAAAGCCAAACGAAGATAGACCATACCTAGAAGAGGGCAATAATAATGATATGCTCAAATTCATTACTAATCTTTATCACAAACGAGCGCAAAAATATAAACAGTCACATGTTACAATTCATAGACCAATTTTGAACAAAAAGACATTCTTGAAAAAGCTAACTCAAATGATTGATAAATTACAAGCTAATCAGAAAATTGATATCAGTTCACTTTTTGAAAATGATGATGCAAAGGAAATGATTCAAAATAATGATTTAGAAATCAAAATGAAAAGTACTCAAGTTAAAAACAAAAACAAAACGTTATAAGAAGTTTAAGAAAAAAAATAATAAAAAAACTCAAACTTTCAATACAAAAAGTGATAATAGTGATATAAACTGACAATGCTCAAAAATTCTAATATATGGCCAAAATGGCGCCTTGTGTTATTTGATAAAAAAAAATAAGATTAGGTAAGATATATAAATAAGGAGTGCTTTTTTCATGCTAATCAATAACACGTTGATGCATCAATTAAAAAATTGTTACGATATCCGAAGCACAGATATTTGTCCAGAAGATGCCTTCCTAATAGGCAGAGCATTTGGAAGCGAGTTAATTGAACGCAAAAAAAAACGTGCCGTGATTTGTTACGATAGAAGAAGGCTTTCTAAGGAAATACATGATAATTTTATTCAAGGTATGCTAAGCACAGGAATTGATGTAATATCGCTTGGAAGGATGCCAACGCCTATAGTTCAAATGGCAGAAATATCGCTTGGAACTGATGCTGCGATTGCTATCACTGCATCTCATAATCCTACAGAATATCACGGTATCAAGCTATTTATGAACAAGCGAGCGTTTTCAGATGAAAGTCTAGCGCAGCTTATTTCACGCATATTGCAGAAAAATTTCCATAATGGAGCTGGTAAATTAGAGCGCGTTGATTTTATAAAAGAATATGCTGCAATGCTTTCTAAGCTTGTTTCTATTGAGGGTAAGTTCCGTATTGGTATCGATTTTTTAAATGGATCGGCTGCTGATGCATTTCCACATGTTGCGCATTTGTTTAATGGTACATATTATACTCTTAATCACCAAACTGATCCTACTTTTGGTGGTTTTGCGCCTGATCCTACCTATGAGCCTCGTCTTGAAGGTTTAAAAAACTTGATTATCGAAAAAAAACTTGATTTTGGAATAGTTTTTGATGGCGATATGGATAGATGTGTTGTTTTAGATAGCAATGGCAAAATGGTTGCAGGTGATGCTATCACATCTTTGTACTCCTATTTTGCACATAAGCTTGAAAACAGGCATGTGAAGGTTATCTGGGATTCCAAAACAAGCAATTTGTTTATAAAGTGGGCAAAATCGTTTGCAGAATGCTTGATCTCAATTACAGGTCATTCCAATATATACAATTTACTTCAACAAAGCGGTGCAGATATTGCAGGCGAATGCAGTGGGCATTATTTGTTTAAGGATAATTATTGTATAAGCGATGGTCTATACGCAGCTCTTAGATTAATTTCCAATCTTGAGAAAATGAACACTTCTTTAGAAAAGGCAATGGAGCTTTTGCCAGCAATTTGGGTTGCAGAACCACGTACGATAGCTTGCTTGGAAGAAGATAAGGCTAGGGTTATTAATCAGATTATACATATTTTAACGCGTCAGGGAATTACATTAGATCTTAGTGATGGTGTGAAAGCGTGTCTTAGCTGCGGATGGTGGATGATTCGTCCTTCAAGGACCGAGGAAATTTTGCGAGTTTCTGCAGAAGGTTGGACAAATGAGGGATTGGAAACTGTACAAGAACATTTGAACACAGTTATAGCTTCAATCGATTTGTAAACGAGCTTACATTTTCGCATAGTATAAGTTTTTCATATTTTGCTTGTCAAAATATTCTGATACAATATTCTAATGTTTGCCAAGAATATCCTGTTTCTAGATCTGGGAGGTTCCAGCTTAAAAGGTCTGGTTATGAACGAAAAAAAATTTAAAATTATAACCAAGCAAACGCAAGAATGCACTGGTATCATGAACGGATATATTTATGATTCAGCGCTTTTTCAAGAAGCTATTTGCAAGCTGATTAAAAAATTAGAAAAACATACAAATGGACAAATTAGTTCTACGATTTTGCTAGTAGGTGGATCTGTTATAAAGTATAAAGTTCTAGTTTCTAATCTAATGGAAATCAAAGGCATCGTAGATAAGGAAAAAATTTTGGCTATCGATTTCAAAATCAAAAAATGGATCGATTCAAATAATGCATTGCTGATTCGCTCTACTCCAATTGAATATAAACTTGATGGAGTTTCTGTAGAAAATCCAATAGGGCTATATGCAGATACGCTACAGTTTGTTTATAACATTGCGTACGCGGATATGAATCAGCTTGGCAATCAAGTGTATGTGCTAGAAAAACATGGACTCAACATAATTGATATAATGCCATCAATATATTGCGCAGCGACATTACATTTAAATGAAGATGAGCGAGAGTTAGGAGCTCTTGTTTTTGATATCGGTGCGCATAATGTCAACTGGGCTTATTACAATCATAATAAGCCGATTAATTCAGGTGTGCTAAATTTCAACAGTGAAACGATTACTCATAAAATAGCTAGAAGTCTTAAAATATCAATTGCTCAGGCAAAAGAACTTAAACATAATCACGCTGCTGCTATATTGACTGCAGATCATTTTTGTACATGGGCAGAATTTGTGAAAGATGGCAATACTGAGTTTATTCTTGAATCTGAAATAGTTCGAAAGATTAATCCTGAGATTAATTTGCTTGTTTCAGAAATACAAAAAACGATAATAAGTTACTCTAATAAGGCGCATATAGCTGTTTTGTGCGGTCATGGCGCATGGCTGGCCAAACTTTCTGAAGCTATTGGAAGAAATATTTCTACTACGATTAAGTTAAGTCCTTCAGCTAGCCCTGAATTTGATTCTGTCAGTGGAGCTATCATGTTGTTCCAATTTGATTTTAAGAAAAAAGAAAAAAACATACTGCAGCGCGCTTCACATTGGCTAAAGGAAAATTTGTAAGTCATTTTTTAGATGTATTTTAAAAAATATAATACAAAGATAGTGGAATTATGCAAATGCGGATAAAAATAGCTAAAGGATGATTTTTCTATTTTGTTCTATTTCACTCAACTTGCATTCGTACGAAGTTGATGTAAGAGAGTTAACTTTGCTAACGGTATTTTGTACTTGGATTGTGTATATTCTTATTTAATAAAATCGGAAATATACTATTTAGAATTTGTTTTTCATAGATTGCTGTGTGAGTTTAAGTTCTTGTCTGAACTGATAAAAAAAAGATTGAATAATAAGCAAATCTTTTTATGCATTAGGTTATTTATGTGAATATAATTTTGCATATTGGTCTAGTTTGACTTGATATTTTTGATTTTTTTATTGTGCATTTGTGTTTTTCTATCCATGGTTTCGACGTTTTGTCAAAATTCAAGCAAAAAGTTCGGAAAATCTGATTTTTTTCTTTCATTCTATTAGTCTCTTGTGTAGTATAAAAAATTAAAAATTTTATTAATTATTATTTATTATTTTGCTCGCAAATTGCCAGTTATAGAAAATTTTGCCTCATGCAGAGCTTGGCTAAAAAATTATTTATGATATAATAACAATATATTAACCATTTAGGAGTACAGGTTCATGTCAAAAAAAGTGCAAAAAAAGCCAGTGGTAAAAAAAGTTAAAGCACAAGAGAGCGCTGCTAGCGAAAAAAAAACAATTCCTACTGGCTCATTAAGCCAGATTTTGTCTGAGCGAAAAGATATTCAGCAGAAAGATTTCAGACCAAAAATTGCTGTTATTGGCGTTGGCGGAGCTGGAGGCAATGCAATTAATAATTTAATTCGTTCAGGTCTTGAAAATGTTACAACGATTGCTTGCAATACTGATGCGCAAGCGCTTGAAACATCTTTGGCTAACATCAAATTGCAGCTTGGTCCAAAACATACAAAAGGCCATGGCGCTGGCGCAAATGCAGAAGTTGGCAAAGTCGCGGCTCTTGAAAGCGAAGAAGAAATTCGCAAATTACTTGAAGGCATGCACATGATTTTTGTAGTCGCTGGTCTTGGCGGTGGAACTGGTACTGGCGCTGGTCCTGAAATTTGCAGAATTGCACTTGAAATGGGTGTTTTAACGCTAGGCTTTGTTACAACTCCATTCGAATTTGAAGGCGTTCAGAGAAAAAAGTCTGCGCAATGTGGAGTTGATATGTTCCAAGATAATTGCGATGTGTTAATAGTTGTAGGAAACCAAAATCTATTTAGCTTGGCTAACGAGGAAACCACATTTTTAAGTGCTTTTGCGCTTACAGATGAGGTTCTATCTTCTGGTGTAAAAAGTGTTGTAAGTACAATTTCTGAAGCTGGTTTGATCAATACAGACTTAGCCGATTTCTTTGCTATCATGAAAGGCAGGAAGAGCAGAGCGCGTATGGGTACAGGCGTGGCAGAAGGCGAAGAGCGCGGTACACAGGCAGCACAAGAAGCAATGGCAAGCCCATTATTGGAATTAGGCGGCTTGATGGCCAAAGATATTGATGGAGTGATTATCTGTATTCGTTGTGGACAAGATATGACATTGAATGATATTAATCAGGCTGTTGATTATATCAAACAGTCAGTTTCCGAGGATGCGAATATTATTTTTGGTGCAACAATAGATGAAAAAATGACAGGCAAGGTTCAGGTTTCTATGTTTGCAACATCGTCTGTTCATGTAGAGGCTCATAAAGTTCTTGAAGTTGCTGATTATCATCATGAACAGGATCCAATTAAAATTGAGTCATTTGAAGAGCTAATTGCTGATGATATGGAATTGGGGCGTTCTCACCAAGATATGGTGCATGAGGATGATTTAAATGCATCCGCTCAATTTGTAGTGGCAGCACCAAAACAAGGCATTTTGAAAAAAATGTTTGGCGCATTTGGTAAAAAGAACGAAGATCTTCCATCTTATTTGAAGAAAAAATAAAAAGGCTTAATTTGTGGCAGTTATTTCAAAGCAAAGTTATTTCAAAACAGGGCAGAGTAAAGCTCAGAAGAATGTGATCTATTCAATCTTACTGAGATGAAAATCATTTGAAGAGCTAATTGCTGATGATATGGAATTAGGGCGTTCTCACCAAGATATGGTGCATGAGGATGATCTAAATGCATCCGCTCAATTTGTAGTGGCAGCACCAAAACAAGGCATTTTGAAAAAAATGTTTGGCGCATTTGGCAAAAAGAACGAAGATCTTCCATCTTATTTGAAGAAAAAATAAAAAGGCTTAATTTGTGGCAGTTATTTCAAAGCAAA
>DAHXLG010000149.1 GCA_027371775.1 bacterium | reverse complement strand
CATTTTATTTTCTTATTTTATCTTTATATCATTTTATTTTTCATTTTTATATTATTTTATTTTTCATTTTACCCTTGATTTTATTTTCTCATCTTTCTATCATTTTTATTTTCTTATTTTATTTTTGTATCATTTTATTTTTATCTTATTTTTTTTTGTTTTATGTTGTTCATTTTTACTTTGTATTATTTTATTTTCTTTGTATATTTTATTTTCTCATATATTCTTTATATCAATTTATTTTTAATCTTATTTTTTTTTGTTTTATTTTCTTATTTTACTTTTTTATCATTTATTTTTTTATCTATCATTTTATTTTCTTATTTTATCTTTATATCATTTTATTTTTCATTTTATCTTTGTATCTTTTTATTTCTAATTTTATATTTATATTATTTTATATTTTCATTTTTTTATTATTTATTTTCTCATCTTATTTTTATATCATTTTATTTTCTTATTTTATCTTTATATCATTTTTTCATTTTTATATCATTTTCTTTTTTTCTTTTTATATTATTTTATTTTCTCATTTTTTATA
>DAHXLG010000148.1 GCA_027371775.1 bacterium | reverse complement strand
CACTAGGGCGCTGGCGAGGTAGAACATTGAAAAGGCCTGTTATCGTTAGGCTGGTAAAAAAAGTTATTCTAATTGGAAGGCTTTATTAAGACGGAAGACCGAAGGAGTTAATTCATTCTGCTTGTTATAGGGTTTTTGTTTATTTGTTTGTTTGTTTGTTTGTTTGTGTTGGCCCTCTCCCAGTCCGAAAGCTTCCAAGTTGTTTTAAAATGGTGACGATACCATAATCGGCTTACCTGTGAATTATCACGCGCAGACCCGGCCATCAAGTGTTAGAAGTGTGTCCAGTTCCGAGCGAACTGCTATATGTAGCTCTTCTCTCGAAAAAAAGGACAGACAGAACTCAGCGCATTCTTGGCGCCATACGGTAGAATACATTTCATCTGCTTGTTATAGGGTTTTTGTTTATTTGTTTGTTTGTTTGTTTGTGTTGGCCCTCTCCAAGTTGTTTTAAAATGGTGACGATACCATAATTGGCTCACCTGTGAATTATCACGCGCAGACCCGGCCATCAAGTGTTAGAAGTGTGTCCAGTTCCGAGCGAACT
>DAHXLG010000147.1 GCA_027371775.1 bacterium | reverse complement strand
GGAAACCAATCAGAGCTACTTCGTCCGCCTAAAAAGACTACCAAGTGTCGCTTGACTCAGTGTCCCAAGTTCCTTCCAGGTCGCCCTAGATCTCCCTTGAGAACTACTTAATCTCTTTCTCAGATTGTTAAAGATCTCTCACCCGGTCATCCCGGATGATTCAGCTCATCGCCGAAGACAAAACCCTGATCAGGACTTTCTCTTCGACCATCAACCTGGCCTTCACCGCTTCTCTTCACCGCTTCGTCCCCGCCCCCCTGCGCTGGTGGAGCCAGTCGGAATCGAACCGACGACATCCAGCTTGCAAAGCTGGCGCTCTACCAACTGAGCTATGGCCCCTCGACTCGCCTCCCCTCAGTCCACCTCGATTGGTGGGCCTGACTGGATTTGAACCAGTGACCCCACGCTTATCAAGCGTGTGCTCTAACCAACTGAGCTACAGGCCCTGCGGGTAACATGAGACTCAACAGCCTTCAATCGCCCAGCACTTTCCAGCGCCAGACTCTCGCGTACAGACAATTTGTTGTGGGTTCTTGCCGTCAGATGGCTTCGTCTT
>DAHXLG010000146.1 GCA_027371775.1 bacterium | reverse complement strand
CATTTAATCTTTATATTATTTTATATTCTCATCTTTATATTATTTTATTTTCTCATCTTTGTATCATTTTATTTTTTAATCTTATCTTTGTATTATTTTTTTTTTATTTTTATGTCATTTAATTTTCTCATTTTTATGTCATTTTTTTCTCATCTTTATATCATTTTATTTTCTTATCTTGGTATCGTTTTTATTTTTTAATTTTATTTTTATATTATTTTATTTTCTCATTTTATCTTTGTATCGTTTTATTTTCTTATCTTATTTTTGTATTATTTTATTTTCTCATTTTTATTTTTTTATCATTTTATTTTCTATTTTTGTATTATTTTATTTTCTTATTGTTTTATTTTCTCTCATAATGGTCATTTCTTCTAGCATACTCCCGGAAGCACTTTGTGCACTAGAATCTTTCTATTATTTTATGTGTTCATCTTTATATCGTTTTATTTTCTCATCTTTGTATTATTTTCTTATCTTATCTTTATATTATTTTCTTTTCTCATCTTTATATTATTTTATTTTCTCATCTTTGTATCATTTTATTTTTTTATCTC
>DAHXLG010000145.1 GCA_027371775.1 bacterium | reverse complement strand
AATTCTAATTGATTGCAATTATTTAAGGATTATTATAATAGATGGCATTGTGATAATAGTTTCACCAGCAAAAAAATTGATTTTTTTTGTTATTAAGAATATACTATATTTATCATATTAATAAGGCGGTATCGCCAAGTGGTAAGGCAATGGATTGCAAATCCTTTATCCCCCAGTTCAAATCTGGGTGCCGCCTTAGTTTTCAAGGGGACGTGGTGGAATGGTAGACACAACAGACTTAAAATCTGTTGATCTTATTGGTCGTGAGGGTTCAAGTCCCTCTGTCCCCAATGTTTAAATTTAAACACAATAAAGAGAGAGTTAGCTTTATTGAAATAAGCGCTTCTTCAAGAAAAATTTTCCATTTTATGTTCAACTTTCATTTTCAATTTTAAACCATAGTGTTCCCAGAATTCATTGATATGTTGTTCGGCTAATTCATCTATATTTTGTTCAATTAATAAGTTTGGATTCTCCTCAAACATGGATTTCCAGTCTTTCTTCCCTAAAGAAACAACATCGATACTTCGATGTTTGATTAAATTACGAGGATCCGCT
>DAHXLG010000144.1 GCA_027371775.1 bacterium | reverse complement strand
AAATAATGTAAAAGTAAAAATAATGTAAAAATAAAATAATATAAAAAGTAATAAATTATAAAATTAAAATAATATAAAAAGTAAGCTATTGTAAAAAAAGTAAAAATAAAATATTATAAAAATAAAATGATGTAAAAATTAAGATAACATAAAAGTAAGAAATTATAAAATTAAAACAATGTAAAAAGTAAGATATTATAAAAAATAAAATATTATAAAAAATAAAATATTGTAAAAAGTAAAATATTGTAAAAAAAATAAAATAATGTAAAAATAAAATAATATAAAATTAAAATAATATAAAAATTATGATAATGTAAAAATAAAATAATATAAAAATAAAATAATGTAAAAAAAGTAAGATAATGTAAAAAATAAGATAATGTAGAAGTAAGATAATGTAAAAATAAGATAATGTAAAAGTAAAATAATGTAAAAATGAAGATAATGTAAAAAACTAATATAAAGTAAGATAATATAATAAGAAAAATAATGTAAAAGTAAAATAATGTAAAAATAAAATAATATAAAAAGTAATAAATTATAAAATTAAAATAATATAA
>DAHXLG010000143.1 GCA_027371775.1 bacterium | reverse complement strand
TTTATTTTATATCATTTTATATTGTTTTTATATTATTTTTATTTTATATGATTTTTATTTTATTTTATTTTATTTAATTTTTATTTTATTTCAATTTTATTTCGATTAATATCAATTTTATTTTATATTATTTTTATTTTATATTATTTTTATTTTATTTCAATTTTATTTTTATTTCAATTTGATTTATACCAATTTTATTTTATTTCAATTAATATCAATTTTATTTTATATCATTTTTATTTTATATCGTTTTTTAGTTTATATCGTTTTTAGTTTATATTGTTTTTATTTTATATTGTTTTTATTTAATATTTTTTTTATTTTATATCCTTTTTATTTTATATCTTTTTTATTTTATATCATTTTATTTTATATCCTTTTTATTTTATATCATTTTTATTTATATCAATTTTATTTTATTTCAATTTATATTAATTTTATTTTATATCATTTTTATTTTATATAGTTTTTATTTTATATTGTTTTTATTTTATATCATTTTATATTGTTTTTATATTATTTTTATTTTATATGATTTTTATTTTATTTTATTTTATTTAA
>DAHXLG010000142.1 GCA_027371775.1 bacterium | reverse complement strand
TAAGAATATAAAATAAAAAAAAAAAAAAAAAAAAAAAAAATGAAAAATAAAATGATATTAAAATAAAATAATGATAAAAAATAAACAATTAAGAAAAAAAATTTTTTAAATTAACTTTTTTGGGAAAAAATTTTTAAAATTAAATTTTTTTAGAAAAATTTTTAAAATTAAATTTTTTGGGAAAAAGTTAAAAAAATTAAATTTTTTTCTTAAATTTAAAAAAACCATATAAAAATAATATATATTGTTGTATAATGAAAAGTTATATCGTAATAATATCATAGAATATAAATATATACCAAAATTTAGATTATGATTTAATCAAATATATTTATATAAAAATAATAATTAAATCAAATATTGAAATAAAAGATAATATCAATATAAAAAATCTAAATAATTGAATTTGAACATAATGAAAATTATGATTTAAAAATTTAATTCAATATATATGATACATAATATCATTGATATATAAATAATGATAAAGTAATATAGTTAAAATATAATTTAATCAATGTATTAAATATTAGAATTATATAATTATATAATAATATAATAATAAAATAA
>DAHXLG010000141.1 GCA_027371775.1 bacterium | reverse complement strand
TTTTATATTCTTATCTTATTTTTATATTATTTTATTTTCTTATTTTATATTCTCATCTTTATATCATTTTATTTTCTCATCTTATCTTTGTATTATTTTATTTTTTTCTCTTTGTATCATTTTATTTTTCATATTTGTATCAGTTTATTTTTCATCTTTATATTATTTTATTTTTCATCTTTTGTATTCTTTTATTTTTTTATTTTATATTCTTATAACCACTCTGGAAAGTGTATACACCTAGAAATGCTTACACTAAAAACACTTCGTGCACTAGAATCTTTATATTATTTTATTTTTATTTTATCTTTATATTATTTTATATTCTTATCTTTATATTATTTTATTTTCTCATCTTATCTTATATCGTTTTATTTTCTAATCTTTATATCATTTTATTTTTTCATCTTTTATCATTTCATTTTATCTTTCTATTATTTTATATTATTTGTATTCTTTAATTTTCTTCTAGATTTATGCTTTTGCTTCAGAGAAGCAAAAGCATAAAACCTGACACAAAGATGAAAATAAAACGATATAAGATAAGATGAGAAAATAAAATAATATAAA
>DAHXLG010000140.1 GCA_027371775.1 bacterium | reverse complement strand
TGTATCATTTTATATTCTTTATATTATTTTATTTTCTCATTTTTGTATCATTTAATTTTCTTATTTTATTTTTGTATAATTTTATATTTTTATCTTATTTTTGTATTGTTTTTTTTTATTTTATATTCTAATCTTTATATCATTTTATTTTCTCATATTATCTTTGTATTATTTTTTTCTCATCTTTATATTATTTTATTTTCTATCTTTGTATTCTCATTTTTATATTATTTTATTTTCTCATCTTATATTTCTATCATTTTATTTTTCATCTTTTATATTATTTTTTTCTTATTTTATCTTTGTATCATTTTATATTCTCATCTTTATATCATTTTATATTATTATTTTTATATCATTTTATTTTCTCATCTTTATATCATTTTATTTTATTATCTTATCTTTGTATCATTTTATATATTAATCTTTGTATCATTTTATATTTCATCTTTCTATCATTTTATTTTATCATCTTATCTTTATATCATTATTTTATCTTAGTATTATTTTATATTCTCATCTTTATATTATTTTATTTTCTCCTATAAAGATTTAAAGTGTATGCATTAGTTT
>DAHXLG010000013.1 GCA_027371775.1 bacterium | reverse complement strand
TGTGTCCGTTGTAAACGTGCGCTGTTTTCCCAATAAAGCCAGACATTATAACACATGAACGATCCCAAATCTTAATCATTTGCTTTGTCTTTTCAAACCTTTTTAGCGCCCTCATAACGCCTTCAGTCACGTATGGACCTTTAATTAATGAACGACTCATGCCTTCCTCCTTTTAATAATGTCTTTGCTTGTACGCTTGTTTGTTCTTGTTCTAAGACCCTTAGCACATACACCAGTAGGTGACATAAAGTGCATACCACCATTCGCACGTCCACCGTTAGGGTGATCAACTGGGTTCATGGCAATACCACGAACATGAGGTCTTCTGCCTCTCCAAACGTTTCTACCAGCTTTACCCAAAACTTCATTTGCATGATCTACATTAGAAAGAACTCCAACTGTAGCTAAACAGTTTTTGTTTACATAACGCAACTCACCTGATGATAAACGCAAGATCACTTTACCAATGTCTTGACCTAGCACCTGAGCGAAAGCTCCTGCTGCGCGAGCGAGCACTCCACCAGCACCAATCTTCAATTCAACATTGTGCACGCTTGTACCATCTTTAATCATACCAATTGGCATACAGTTACCTGGCTTGAAATCAATTTTATTTGTCTGCGAACATGTTGTTTCTAGAACATCGCCTTGCTTAACACCTTCTGGAGCCAAAACATAAGCATGCTTAAGAGCTCCATCTTTTTCGTACTGCACAAGTGCAATATGAGCAGTTCTATTTGGATCATATTCAATACGCACAACTTGCGCAGAAACTCCATCTAGGAACCTTCTATCGAAGGAAACTTCACGATATACCTTTCTGTGAAATGCTGCTCTGTGTCTTGAGGTAATATGACCATTGTTGTTACGTCCACCAGTTGAAGCCATTCCAACAGTCAATGACTTGAACGGAGACCCTTTCCATAAACCTGAGCGATCTATATCAATTCTTTGCCTTATACTTTTTGTATAAGGCTTATATAATTTTAGCGCCATTATGCTACTCCTTTAAACTCATACGCGTCAATAAGATTTTGTAACGCAAGCCTATCTGCTTGCTTTGTAGTAGACATAACCACTTTAACTTTTTCCGCGTTAATACGATAATTTTCCATCACTAAGATCCCATAACCTTGCTTATATCAAAGCCTTTTTGAACTTGAATGAAAGCTTTCTTGAATGGAGCTCTTGTTGCAACCTTGCCCTTAAACATGCGAACACGTGGCTTAGAAATCAATGTGTTCACGCTTTCAACTGGTACTTGAAACACCATTTCAAACGCACGCTTTATATCAATCTTGTTCGCAGACATTGCAACTTTTACAACTATTCTTTGAGACTCCGCTATTTGCGCAGATTTTTCACTCACGTAAGGACCTTGGAAAATCTCATGCGCAAAAGCTTGCGATAACTTTCTATCTCTATCGCGCAATACATATTTGTGTATCATTTACCTACTCCTTGACCTTCCAAAGCTGTCTTTTTTGCAACTGGCTTCTTAGCTCGTTTTTTATCATCAGATTTTATAGACGCATCTCCAGATTTCTTCTTTACCGCAATCTCATCAGCTTGTAAAGAAACATCTTCAAATGATTTCTTTGCCGCAATCTCAGAAGTTTTTATAGATGTATCTTCAACAACTTTTTCAACCTTTACAGCTTTTGGATCTTTCGTAACTTTTGGAGCTTTTAAAGATGCATTCTCCTTCAAAGCTTTTTCTGAAAACTTTTCATCACCTTTAAAAGATGCGCTCCCAAACCTTTCTTCAATCGCTTTTAATGATTCTAAATCACACACAATATTCTTGTGCTTTACGATATCCAAAACGTTTAGACCACGTACTGGAATAACATCACAATATGGAACGTTACGAATGCAACGGAAAAATGCTTCATCATTCAACTTATCATCCAAAACAAACAACACTGATTTAAAGCCACGCTCTTTCATCCAATCATCAAAAGCAGATGTCTTTGTGAACGGAGCATCAAAATTCTTAACCACATCAAACAAACCTTCTTTTAGCTTAAATGTTAAAGATGATACGCAACCTAACGTGCGCACCTTCTTGTTTAACTTATATTCGTAATCTCTTGGATGTGGACCAAACACAATCGCGCCGCCTCTAAAATGAGGAGCTCTTAACGAACCCTGACGTGCTCTACCTGTCTCCTTCTGGGCCCATGGCTTTCTTGTCGTACCTGAAACCATAGAAAACGTTTTGGTAGAATGCGTACCTGCACGAGATTTTGCTCTTTGCCACTTGATAACACGAGCTATAATATCCTTACGCAAAGGAGCATCAAAAATATTTTCAGCTAAGGTGACTTTACCAGCTGACTTCCAATCCCAATCTTTAAATTCAAAATCCATCATTCACCTTACTTTCCCTGCTTCTTCATAGCTTTGAACACATTAACCCATGTACCCTTCTTGCCAGGAACTGATCCAAGTAAGCCTATTACACCTTGCTCTTCGTCTTTAAAAACGATTTTTTGACTTTCGATTGTAATTGTATCTTGTCCCATTCTGCCAGGCATTTTACGCTGCTTGAAAATCTTATCGCAAGTACCTGTAGAACCGATGGCTCTATGAGATAACGAAGCTCCATGACTAGCCTGCGAACCTTGGAAGTTCCAAAGCTTCATAGCGCCAGCAAAACCTTTACCTGTACTCTTGCCTGTGATATCCACAAAATCACCAACAGTTATCCACTCTGTTCCAACTGTTTCACCAACTTGTGCCGCCTCTTGATCAGAAATCCTGAATTCCTTCACTTTTTTACATAACGGCTGATTCATTCTTTCTAAATGCTTAGATTGCGGCTTGTTAAGCTTACCCTTACACTCGGTGATTCCTAATTTCATCACCGAATAACCATCGCACTGCTTCTTTTCAAGCACGTGTGCCGTTGGCACCTTCAATAATGTAATCGCTACCGCTTTTTTGTTTTCCAAGAACATTCTAGTCATGCCCAATTTTTGAGCAAACACACCGAACTTGGATGAATGCACTACTTCCACACTCATCGGCCACCACCTAACGAAATTTTAGCTTCTACACCAGATGCTAGATTGTGTCTTCCAATAGCATCGATGAAAGAAGGTGTTGCATGTACATAAAACAACCTCTTATGAATCTTACGCTCAAACTGTTCACGAGATTCTTTATCAATATGAGGGCTTCTGTTCACTGTCCAGATCGTCCTTTGTGTAGGCAAAGGAATCGGGCCGCTGAATTTTACGCGTTCTTGCTTAGAAATTCTAATAACATGATCAACAGCGGAATCTAGAACAGCATGATCGAAGGCCTTCAAAATTATTCGAATTATATTTTCCTTTTTATCAATCATAAATTATTCCTAGCGTCAATCTTATCGTAAACCTTAAAATTACACAATATATAACCATCCAAATGTGGATCGCATAATTTTTATCAAACAAATATTAACAAGCAAAAACACAAAAAATTCATCTATCAAGTTTCAATCTGAAATATTGCATGACAAAAGATCAATTTTATAAAAAAACACACTAAAGCTTTTTGCATTTTGCACATGATAAAAACAATTCAAAAGGCCACAAATATTTGCTTATTTTTTTAATACCATAATCAATTCCACTAATAATAAGCGGCTTTTCTACAATCTGAAATTTATCATTAACAAACTCAACAACTTTAGAGTGATCAGGAACTAAATCAAAAATCTTGCTAGACACTCTAGTTACAAATTTCTCTTTATGCCATTTGAGATTGCTCATCTTATCAAAACTTCTTCCAGAAGGCAAAAACAAAATTTCTTCATCTTTGCTAACATCAAACACACAATTTCTTTCAATAAAATTTATACAAGGACCTTCTTCTTCTAAATCATTAATCTTAAAAAATGACATGGTCAAACCAGCGGCTTTACGACAATCAGTTGTGATATCAAAATTAACACTCAAAAATGGAGCATATCCCTCTTTCATAGAAGATAAATAAAAATTATCTATCAAATGATGATCGAAATACACAGAAAATTCTTCTTTTTGGGTAATGGCTAACCTAACAAATAACGATCGTGAATCCACAATTATTTCCATATCTTTAGGAAAATCTAACTCAGTAGCTGGCATTAAAAACGAATCCATATCATTTTTATTACAAAATAAACCACAAGCAGAAGATCCAGAGTCACAAAATACTAAACCAGATTCAAATACACCAAAAGCTGACAACATACATAACAAAAATAACTTAAACATAGCAATCCTTAGAAAAATGATAATTTGAAAACCAAATAATTACAATAAAGAAAAGCTGTGCCCAAGAGGTGAATCGAACACCCGACCTATTGATTACGAATCAATTGCTCTGCCAACTGAGCTACCCGGGCAACAAGAATATATTACAAGAAATGGCAATTATATGATATATCCTATAAGAATCAGAAAGCATTTCAAAGCTAGATTATTTCAATTTTCCAAGCCGTATATTATTTTTCGCTATACTGCGCACTGCATCGCTTAATTCTTTACGCTCGATTACCTTAGCAAGAAAAGCAATACAGAAGATATAGGGAAAAAGCTAGAAGCAACTTGCGCAGAATATCCGGAAGAAAGCTAGAAGCATTTTTTACAGCTCAAGAATCTCCATATACAAATACCTTGAATCATTTTTGCCAACCAATTTACTAACCAAAGTAAATAGCTAGAAATCAAAAATTTAGCATTAATAAGCAGTCTCATATCCTATATAGAAATAGATGGAAGCAGTGCAGTCTATAAATATATAAGCAGATAATTCATAAGAACACTAGCAACAAACTTACAAGCATAAATGACAAAAATAGCTTCATTGAGTCTCTTTGTTGAGAAATGAAATCAAATTTATAAACACACTGAATGCTTTATATGAAACACACTTTGTTCTAAAATCTAAAACATGTCGATTTTAAAATCTGTATTGCTCTTATTCAAATCATATTGAACGATACAATCGAACTATATATTGCCAATAACGTCTTGCGCTCCTCTTGCCACGATATATACATAATCCATTGACCAATAAACAACCAATCGCGAAAATTTTTGCGCAATTAGCCAAAACTAAAATATAACACAACAAACTTCATAACAAACTTCGATTAATGGATGCATCAACTAATCACGTTGTTATCGCGCATCAAAAGCAGAATAATAAAACCAAAAAAATTAAAGAAAATCATACATTATGCTTTTTATAATGAAATTTGTTTACACCTCAACAAAGCCAAATTTTTGCGCAACCGCTAAATAAGATGTTAAGTGCGTATCTACTTTATAAAAATCAACACCAGCTGCCCTAGCTGCAACTTCATCAACAGGGCTATCAGCAACAAAAATCGCATTCGTATTTTTACATTTAAATTTATCAAATGCATATTCAAACATATGAGTATCAGGTTTAGGATTAAATTCGCTTGCTGTAAGAACCAAATCAAATTTTTGAAACGGAGCACATGCAAGCTGAGCTTTAATTTCAGACAAACTACCGTTGCTTACTATTACTTGCTTCATTCCTCTTTTATTAAATTGCTCAACAAGAGTCCATGCAAATGGTATATAACTTACTGAATTTTCAATACGGGCATATCTATGAGCTTGCTCCAACAAAGCAAGATTGCCTGATCGAACTTTTGAATGATATCCAAGAAATAAATCAGACGTTACTAACGTGCCAAGCCAATCCCAAAAAATTACCATTTTATCTTCACTCATTTCGAATCCTTCAGTCTTTGTTATCATAACATCCAATAACATTACTATGTGTTAAACATAATATAACAAAACACAAATGTTTCTTTACAAATTTTTGCATTGACTTATTAATTTTTAAACACTTTCTCTTATATTCAGCCTCAATCAATCACTTGCTACTATACAGAAAAACCAATTTTTGACCAAAATTGAAATAAATCTAATTAAAACTTACTATGTTGAAAATTTTCGAAGTATCTAAAAAAAAATGATGCGTTGATCATATATAATATCGAATTTTTATCAAAAATATTGATTTTTCGCACTTGCGTAATATTCTAACGGCCAGATTCTTGATTACCTTGGTAATAATCAAATGAACCAATTATTGCATATGTTGCTTGCAACGATTTCTTTGCAAATGTCACAGAATTGGTTCGTCCAAAATGACACACTTCCACCGCTTCATCATTCCAGTTGATCAACTCACCAATTACAACCTGATGATTTAGCGTGATCAAAGCTACTGGACATCCACGTGCAATCGGCTTATCAGTGTTAACAAAAACGATATCGCCTCTTCTATATTTTGGAGCATTTATATTATCAACAATGTGAAATGCAAATGCAGACTTAATACCCACCAACTGAGGCAATCTGAAAATTCTTGATTCAGGAGCTTCAAAATCACCCATAGGATAATCTGTTTCCTTACCATTAGGAATCACACTACCAGCAACCATTCTGTAAACTGGCAAATCCTTTTGTGGAACATATGTTGTCTCTTTCACAACTGGCATTGTGTTATCATCACTCTTTTTTAAAAGATCATATTCACTGCATCCAAGAACCGCAGCTAACTTTGCCAATACATCGCTGTTGTATCTTCTATCTCCAGCTTCAAGACGAGATACATAAGATGGAGAAAGACCAGTCAACGCCGCAACATCAGCTAATGTGTATCCTTTGCTTTTACGCAAACTTCTTAAAGTATACGAATTTGATTTCTTTGCAATCAACTCAGCGAACCTTCCGCCCCCTAAACCGCTAGTCAGCGGCGATAATTTCTCATTCTTACTTGGCCTTGCCATTTTTTACCTCCAGATCCCTATCATGATCATTCAATCAGGAACTACAAACCAATTTGACACATTTTTATCACAAAGTCAAGCATTATGAATAAATTTGTCAGAAAATCTGCTATTTGGGACACTATTACAGTACCAACTTTGACTATTATGCAACAATCAATCATCAAGCAATTCACTTATTCTTCGATATATTTCTCATAAATGCAGCAATAAAAGAGATATCTGGCAATTGTTCATGTGCAATTTCGCCCATCAATATTGCTAATTTGATAGATTCTTCAATATTATCTGTTAAATCAAAAAACCTACGCATATTAAAATACAAACCTGGCATATTTTTAGATAAGTGATCTAAAAAGCGATCAAAATACTCTTCTGGAATACGAGTTATAAAATCTAAACCTCTGTTACTGAACATTAGACCCTCTTTAAAGCGGCGATTTTGCAATCCAATATAATACTCGCTTTCTGCAAAATTTGAATTACACTCAATCTCATACAAGCAATCGAGTATATATATTTGGTCTTTCGTCTGAATGTAATTATTCAAAAAGCTCAATAAATTCGGACCAATTAATGATGGAGAATTATACCACATGCTATGAATTGCAATCTTTTGATTAGGCTCTAACTCATCAAATCTTTTGATACGAGCACGCAGAAAAAAGTTGTTTTCTTCAAGAGTGTAAGAAAGCAGTTTAATGCATTCACCAGATGTAAGACGATACCTCTTGAGACTAGCAATAATTTGTCCACGCGGCTGAGCAAAAATTTCAATTGGAATGAACTGGTACAAATCAACATTCAAAGCCTCTGCAAACGCGCGAATAGCTAATTTTTCATATCCAACACAATCAGAGCGCTTAAACAAAAGACCATAACCAATTGAATAATGCTCACAATCAGGATACCCATGCGACATATACCCTTCATTGCTTGCAACGAACTGACAAAGATTGGTCCAATAATTTGAAATATTTATCGAATCACGTATTTTTCCAATTTTTGCCCAATCTACAGCATTATTGTTCCACCATTCTGTTTGTTGTTTATAATATTTCCGCTCTAAATACTTTAAATTATTCATCTCATGGATATTATAACAATCTTGGATAAGCAAATACAAAGGAAAATACGAAAGTCATTAAAGAAAATATAAACTTAGCCTATGTGCGAGGATATTTCGCATACAAAAATAGAAACTGCAAGATAATAAAAATCTGAATAAGTTTGTAGGAAAAATGAAAAAAAGATAATCTAGATAAACAAAGAAATGATTTTATTAATAAACTTATAAGAGCAAATATCTATAAAAAAGAACAAAATTGCGCAAAAAATGGCCATAACAAGAACGATAAACAAATATGAAATTGTTTCAGCTCTTGATGGAAATTTCAAGTTTGCAGCCTCTTTTAAAACGCTTTTGATAAACGCCATCACCGATTCAACCTTTTGCGAAAAGGACGATGTAAAATTTTTCATGGATATATTATACGAAATTTATAATACACTAGATAGTCTACATATAAGAATCATTGCTAAACCTAGCTGGATAAAAAATGTTAATATAAAATTAAATAGTGATAAAAACAATAACTCTTGCTCAATTTAAAAAGCACGAACATTTTATTCAAACAATTGATCAGAAAATAGTATTGATTTATGGAAACAATGCTTGTGGGAAAACTTCTATTCTTGAGGCAATAAGTCTTTTTACTCCAGGCGGCGGTATCTTTAGCCATGACATAAATGATCTTATCATGTTTGGCAAAAATGCATATGAAATATTAATCAATAGCGAATACTGCACATTATCTGCAAGTTATATTAAAGATACTAGCAAAAAAGAATTTCGCATAAATAACACAGCAAAGCGAAAGCTTGATCTGCCAGAATATATTCGTATTTATGGACTAACTCCATACATAGCATTTGCATTCTGGAAAGATAGTTCAATACGCAGAAAACACATTGATCGACTCATGGCACAAAATGATTTGAGATACGCAGCACTTTCTGCAAAATTTGCAAAAGCAATGAAAGACCGCAACAAACTCATTGAAGTGGGAAAACTGAATGAGCACATGAAAAGCCTTTATAATCGAGTACTAATTGAAAATGGATTAGAAATAACACGCATTCGTCAGCGCGTGATTGAAAAACTCAACACAAACATGCATCCAGCCATACATGAATTTCTTGGCTCCAATTTAAAAATTACAATGTCACCAACTTTTGAAGAGCAAGAAAAAATTTTTGCAAATGAGCTTGAAGATTATTTTATTGGTCCGCATAAAACAAAATTCACGCTAAGCACAAATGAATTTGATGGAAACACTGCTTCCACGGGCCAACAAAAGAAACTACTTATCGCGCTTACAATCGCAGCGCTTCCAGAAACTGATGCAAGCAGCGTACTTTTGCTAGATGATCTATTTGCAAACTTAGACGAGCAAACAATTACACAGCTAATGCACATATTGAACCAACAGCATTTTCAAACATGGATCACAAATATCGAAGATATCGAAACCCAGGTCCATATGCAAAAAATCAGATTAGATTAAAAGAATAGACCATGCGATTGATAGCCTTATAAAAACACGACCTCATCTTTTCATACACCATGAAGCTTAGAAAAAGTGAATTAGGAATACTGGCTTAGGGGAATACTGGCTTAGGAATAGTGAATTAACAAGAGTATCTTATGAAATAAAAAAAAGATAACAATAAATTGAAGAAAAATATTAAAAAAAACAAGCAAGCAATACAACTTTTTAGACCTACTCTATTGAGCTCAAATAAAAAACGCATAATAATAATTGAACTAAATATCATTCCACTAAATACATTCCAAAGCATCGTCCTAGCAAACTCAGTTTCTTTAGAAAGATCAAAAAAATCTATCAATTCAATTTGCATCTAGATCCTACAATACGATTTGGTTAAAATAGCAAAAACAATCAATACAAAAGATTATCATTGCTTATCTAATATAAAAAAACGTACAAAATTTAATATCAAATGCCCCAAAGTTTATAAGGCAACCAATACAGCACCCTTGAAATGGCGAACAATCCACAAATAAATATTAAACAAAGTCTAATCTAAAATGATAGTTAAAAAAACAATCAATAAAAAATATGACTAACAAAATGACTAACAAACTATGCGATAGGCTCCAATAGAAATAGCAAAAATAATAAACACAAAAGTTCATCATTGTTTATCTAAGATATTACTAACAAAATCAAGGACTATACTCAAAACGATTATTCGGTACACAATTAAAATGATTCAAAACAAATATCAAAAACTACAACTTCTTTTTCAAACAACTTCTACCTTGCGTATCGATAATATCATATCCTGCCGATTCAATTTCCTCACGCAACTTATCTGCTAATGCAAAATTCTTGTCTGCCCGCGCTTTTCTACGTTGCATTAATTTTTCTTCCAATATTTTCATTAACTCTGCATCTTCTTCTTTTTTAACAAACAAGCCAAAGAAATTTAGTGTATTCGCAAGCTGTCTAAGTTTTGCAACATCATTTTCGCGCAATGCATCTGCAAGCTGCTGATCAAAAATTGCAAATGCCAACGGAGTGTTCAGATCATCTAACAAAGCATCATAAACTTGCATAGAAATCTCACAACCATCAATATGATCAGATAAATGATACATCCAACGCTTGTAGCGAGATGCTGCTTGCTGAATATTTTCGTCTTTCCAAATAAGGGCATGACGATAATATGTGCTCAAAATAAAAAAGCGAATTATCATCGGGTCATATAAGGCAAATGCATCTGAAAGACGCACAATATTGCCAAGCGATTTAGACATCTTCTGATTCTCAAATAACACCATCGCATTGTGGACCCAATAACGCGGACCAGCGTATTTACCATATAATCCTATATTCTGTGCCTGTTCGTTTTCATGATGAGGAAAAAGCAAATCTTGTCCCCCACCATGTATATCAAAACTTTTACCAAGTAATTTTGCGCTCATTGCAGTACATTCAATGTGCCATCCAGGACGTCCCTTCCCCCAAGGACTATTCCAATAAGGCTCGCCTAATTTACTAGGCTTCCATAAAACAAAATCACGGCTATCCTCTTTGTATTCACCAACTGCAACACGCGCGCCATCAATAAGATTATTCTGCTTGCTTAATGCTCCATATTCCTCGATTGCAGAAACGCGGAACAACACATGACCTTCTTCTTCATATGCAAAATCTTGCTCAACAAGTTCGCCAATTGAGGCGATTATTTCCTCAATCGTATCAGTTGCACGTGGCTGATAATTAGGCTCCAACGCATTCAGTTTTTTATAATTTTGCTTGAATGATTCTTCCCAAGTTTTTGCAACTTGCGCAGAAGTTGTACACTCATCATTCGCACGCTTGATAATTTTATCATCAATATCTGTAATGTTGCGCGCATAATCAACACAATCATATTCTCTTCTTAAAACCCGATATAACAAATCAAAAACCAAAACTGATCGAGCGTTACCAACGTGAATTTCGCCATACACAGTTGGACCACAAACATACATACGCACACGATTAGAATCTATTGGAACAAAATCTTCCTTTTTATTTGAATAAGTGTTATAGAGCTTTAACATGAAACATAGTATATCACAAAAACTCAATACCGAAACTATTCTTAAAACGCTTACAAAAATTTTTTGCTAGCTGCTTTTAGCTACTTGCCTGCATCATAGAAGATGGCTATTTTTGGATATTTAAATGGCTATAATATGATTATAAAAATTTCTTCTGCATCATAAAATTAGGAAGCTAATAACACAACCAACACGAAAACCTTGATCAACTAAAGTTAGAAAATAACAATCTTGTTTTGCTTAAAAATTAAAAACCATTAAAAACTGCAACGTTCACAATGTTATTATAAAATTATCAATAGATAAACAACTCCCTCTTTGAATAACATCTTTCAAGCACGATATGCAACCATGTATATTTATATGTTTAACCTCAAATTAACGAATTGCAAATAAAAATTAATATATGCATTTAGAATCTATACTGAAATATTATCAGGATGAACTAGAATTCCTTGTCGAAAGTGGAAAGGCGTTTACAAAGCAGTACCCTACACTTGCCAAGACGCTTGATTTTTCATCTTTCAGCTCAAACGATCCTGATACACAGCGCCTAATTGAAAGCATCGCCTTTCTAAATGCAAAACTTCAAAAACAACTAGACGAACAAGCGCCAGAAATCAGTCAACAGATTTTAAATGCAATATATCCTCAATTTATTGCACCAATTCCATCATTCACTATAATGAATTTTTCGCATATTGCTAAGCCAGCAAATGAATTGCGTAAAATTGAAAAAAACACGCAACTTGTTTCAAATCGTCCTTTAAATGGACAACATTACACATTCAAAACA
The DNA here is from genome assembly GCA_027371775.1 of bacterium. Classification (GTDB taxonomy): domain Bacteria; phylum Pseudomonadota; class Alphaproteobacteria; order CAJXXZ01; family DAHXLG01; genus DAHXLG01. Next base: position 9,577 of record DAHXLG010000013.1, on the reverse strand, counting down.
ACCATGGATATAACAATCTCTCCATGGCAAATTCAAGATATTTTGCTTACAACAACAGCCCAAGCAAATCTTCCCTACCACATATATACAATTTGCAACAATGCATTAGTAATCAAATTAGAACAACTTATGAGTGTTACAACTGACGAAATTGTGTTTTATATTCACATGGCCGATAACGTAGCATTTAACGTGTACGAAGCAATCATGAGCGTGTTCCCAAACAAAAACACCCCGATCTTTGAAGATGGAAATCAAATTGGTGAAATTGAGGCTATCGGTTTTTCTGATGAAGAAAGTTTATTCCCGAAATATTCAAGAGAAAATCCAGCTTATCGCATCTTGCTCGAATACAATGCATTTTCACAAAAATTTTTGTTCTTCAAAGCAAAATTTACAAAAACACCAAAAGGCGAAATTGTAATTCCATTCAATTCTAAAAAAGAAATTTTTATCAAAAAAGGAGATCTACTCTTAAACTGCACGCCTGCAATCAATTTGTTTGAAAAAAATTCTGAACCAATTAATGTAAATAATAAATCTACAAACTACCTTGTACTTGCAGATAATAATCCCCAAAAACAAATGGATATTCATACAATTCTTTCAATAGAAAATACAAACTCTAAAAACACTAATAAATATATACCATATTTTTCATGTAAACATATCATGGATAACGAACATCATCACGTGTTCTGGATTGCAAAAAGACAAACAAATAAGCAGCTAAATGGATACGAAACAGTAATATCATTTTTAGATAAAAAACCTAGTTTAGAATCAAGCGTATTGTATGCCAAATTATTGTGTATACAACGTGATGCGCACACAGCAATTGCTGCAGAAGAAAAATGGAATATTGGTAATACACCAGGTAATCTAGAATGTATTAATATAGACCGACCAACTCCAACTCGCATGCCAGCATTGCATTCACGTACGCAATGGCGTCTGATTTCACATCTTGCAATTAATCATTTTGGATTCAACAATTCTGATGGTTTAAACTACATAAAAGAACTGCTTGCTATATATGATTTTCAAAATTCAAGCAATAAAAATACTTTTCATGATCTTAAAGAATTAGAATATAAAGTTGATATGATTTCATATAATCGCTGTGTTGTACCAAAAGCAAATATCATTTTAAAAGCAGACGATACGCAATCAACTGAAGTGTTTTTATTAGCTAATATACTTGGAATATTCTTCTCTAAAATACTAGATTTTAACACCAAGCTTGATCTTGTTCTCAAAAAGCAGAGCAACAACACTACTTGGAAAAAATGGAATATTGTGTAAGGAAGTAATCTGTGTCCAACTTGCAAAAAATAAAACAAGAATTTGAAAGAGCTCCATGGGAATTTTCGTTACATCAATTTATGTCTTTGCTTGAGCTTACTAGCAATGAGAAAAAAGAATTTGGCTCAGGCAAAAGTCCTTCTGAAGAACCATCGATATTAAAAGCGTACTGCAGCTTCTCAGCCCCATCAAGTGATTGCATAGAATTTAAAACAAAAAACGGACAAAATTATCTTACAATTAATCAAACATCCTTAATTGGCATAAATGGGATATTGCCACAACGTTATTCAGAAAAAATAATCACAAAATCTAAGGAAGGCAATTTTAGCCTGTTAGATTTTATAAACATTTTTAATCAACGTTATTTTGGCTTGATGCATAAAATTGAAAAACGTACGCAATTAAATTTGAGCAAAAATTGGATGAACAATTTTGAATATTGCAATGCAATTTCTGGCATGCAAAATAACAAAATTACCAAAAAATACCAAACAATTCTTCCATCTTTTGCAGGATTTTTATGGCAGAAAAACAAAAGCCCAAACGGATTAGTTGATATCATAAAAGCTGTTTTTCCAAAATTTCATATCGAAATCGAACAGTTTGTACCTGAATGGATTGATATAAATGAAGATTGCAAATCGTACTTGAATAGAGATCCGCTAAAGAATAAAATGCTTGGTCGCAGAGCTTTATGCATGCAACGATCAATCAAAATTATCATCATGGTTTATTCGAAAACTTCATATGATTCTATTCTACCTGGAACAGAAAATTTTGATATGATAAAAAATATTGCACAATATTATTGCCCGCCTGCTTTCAAAATAAAATTTGAATTTAAACTACCACGAGAAGTAAAACCTAATTGCGAACTAACGAAGGAAAAAAAACTTGGATACAACACTTGGCTTGGATCTAATCGCAGATATTTTGGAAATCAAGTTCAATAAACATTTTCTTATTTATGCAGCTATTCATATAATAACAGCATGCAAATTGTTTTTACAATCCTATTAGAACTATCATACCATCTTTCTCAAGCGATTAAAAATATTGCAAAATACATATTATCATCATAAAAAAAATCATGGATTCACAAGAACAAAACTCTTTTAGCAAAACATTCATTAAAACTTTAATAGCAGCATAATCAGCAGTTGCAATTTCCAGGTTATAATATATTTTAAATCAAACGATAATATTGATCTAAACTACTCAAAATTTTTTGATACTCTAGTTAAACTTGGTATTATAAATAATGAAACATTTCATACAGCAGCAATGATAGTCTTAAAACACTCAAATGCATAAAATAAAAATCATATAAAATTTCCAGATATTTTTAACCAACAATCAATTTGCTAATCATAAAATTACGAGCATTTGATACAACATACCACTTTGCGTTCTTCAAAACTTTCACCTAGCATATCCATAAAAAAAATTTTAGAAAATAGATACTCACATTTTTGCATAAACTTTTAAGCACTAAAATGACACAAATCATTAAAGCGATCTACATGCTAAATATAATAAAAAAACACATATCAAATCATGCATTAAACTTCCCTTTGAGTTAAATTCGAAAATTTATCACTATAGCTGCAAAAACTATTCACTATAGCACGAAAAATTATTTCAAGTATATGCTACTACGCACATAGGCATCAAAAAAAATGCAATTCATTTGCAAACAACGTATTGCACTTCCTGATTCATCACTGACTTAAATTCGAAAATTTAGTAACTGTCTCATCAAAGTGCAAATGGATCGTGCCAATTGGACCATGACGTTGCTTAGAAATAATCAAATCAGCAATATTATAAATTCGAGCCATCTTTGCTTGCCATTCTTGCATTTTCTCAGACCCTGAAGGCGGCTTCTTACGAGCTTCATAATAAGATTCACGATAAATGAACATCACAACGTCAGCATCCTGCTCGATCGAGCCTGATTCACGCAAGTCTGCCAGCTGCGGCTGCTTATCTTCACGCTGTTCTACCGCACGTGAAAGCTGCGAAAGCGCAATTACTGGAACATCCAATTCTTTTGCTAACGCCTTCAATCCACGGGTAATTTCTGTAAGCTCTTGCACGCGATTTTCGTATCCACCACGTCCACCTGAGCTTAGCAACTGAAGGTAATCTATTATTATCATTCCAATTTTTTCCTGACGATGTAGTCTGCGCGATCTTGTACGCAAACTTGCCATTGTCAAACCTGGAGTATCATCAATAAACAACGGCACATCAAAAAGCTCCTTTGCTTTTGTTTCCAGATGAGTGAATTCTTTATGGCTAATTGCGCCTTTTCTAATTCTATCTGATGAAATACCTGTCTCTTGTCCTAAAACTCTAAGCGCCAACTGCTGAGCTGACATTTCTAAAGAGAAAAATGCAACGCGAGCCCCTGTCCTTTTATCTTTTATAAAACTCTTTGCTGCATTAAATGCAAATGTTGTAGCAAGTGCTGTTTTGCCCATTGATGGACGTCCGGCTAAAATAACCAAATCAGATGGATGAAATCCGCCAAGATGCTGATCAACATGGTCCAATCCAGTTGTCACTCCAACTAATGAGCTCTGCTGTGAAGCTTTTTTTGCTTGCGTTACCGCTTCCTGTAGAGATACTTGAAATGTTTTCACTCGTCTTTCAGTTGTTCTTATTGTAGAAACATTAAACAACGCCACTTCAGTTTCTTCAATTAAATCTTGCGCTGTCTTGTTAGACTCAAATTTATTCGCCTTTGCAACAGATTCATCTGCAATATTGATCAATGAACGACGCAAAAAAAGATCATAAATATGATTTGCATTAGCTTCAATATTGGCAATAGATCCAATGCCACTAACCAAATTCACCCAATATTTTTCTCCACCAGCTTCTTCAACTGCCGGATTTCCCTTGAAAATTGGAGCAATCGTAATAGGCGTTACTAAAAGACCTCTCTCAATCATATTGATAATTGCAACAAAAATTTCTCTATGTATCGGATTGAAAAAATGATCTTTTTCCAAAAATGCAACTTTTTCATAAAGAAGGTTATTATAAAGCAGAGCGCCCAAAACAGCTTGCTCAGCCTCTAAATTATGCGGAAGCATGTTAAAAGATAGCTGCGAAAAATTTGTTCCAGGAACTTGCTGATTCATATATTTCTAGAATAACACAACGTGGCATTTCAAACAACTAAAGTAGAAAAATAAATAATAATAGTTGTTTACTAAATATATGTTTCTTATATAATTTTTACAGCATTAGCAAAATTCTAGTAAATTACTTCATTTTGCTATTTAAAAAAGCATACTGCAAGAACTAGGTTGAATTATTATTTTTTATCAGAATGATCTAATCAAACACATTATTTTATTTTTGAAATGTGGATTTCAAGATTCGCTAATAGTGAAATTCATATAGCCAACTAAATTAAAAGCAGATGCAATATAAAAAAAACAAGTAAAAGAAGCGATATTTTTCACTAATTATCACACATTTTTTGATAAACGATTTTTCTAATGCACAAAAGAAGGAAAAATAGCAACATGGATCAATTAAAAAACAAGCTAATTACAATTTTTATGCTTATTTTTTGTTGAATATAATATCTTTTTTTCCATTTCTGAAAAATTAATTCCTAAAGATCATCAAGCAAAACAACTGTTAGCACCAGACAAAATTTTTTTTAAGATGCTCCATCATATTGCTCTCCAATCTAGCAAATATCAGGAAACAAAATTCGTACGCAAGAAAAAAATACGATTCTTTTAATTTAAATTCTCGAACAAATAATACAAAATCGTAATCTTAATACTACAAGAATTGAAAAATTCCTTAATCTTGCGCTTGCTCAAACCTATGCAAGCATAAGCAAAATAAAATACTATAAAGCATGTCTAATGTGTTCAGCACACATCTACAATTTATGATGCAGCAAGCTTTAAAAGAAGCTAAAAAAGGTGAAAAGAAAAACACCGTACCAATTGGAGCAATCATAGAACTTAATGGTAAAATTATTGCACGAGCGCATAATGATCCATTCTGGCACGCAGAAATTTTGTGCATTAAAAAAGCTCAGGAAAAAATCAGACGAAATTCTAAACTTAACAATGAAACTAATTGTAGCCTGCTAAAAAATGCATCAATATATATCACAGTTGAACCATGTGCAATGTGCTTACACGCAATAAAACTAGCTAGAATTGGAAAGATATTTTTTGGAGCATACAATAAAAATGAACCCCTGCCAGCACCAGAAATTATTGGGGGCATTCAAGAAGATGAAGCAAAAAAAATAATGCAAGAATTCTTCAAAGAGAAAAGGTGAGCTCACAAAATATGCTGCATGAATACAAAGCGAATCACACCAAATGGAAAACAATATTTGCACAAAAAAAGAAGGTTCTAGAAAATATTTTAGGCGACCAAATAATAATGATTGAACATATTGGCTCAACCAATATTCCAAATTTAGTTGCAAAAAATGTTATAGATATTATGGTTGTTGTAAATGATATTTCTATCATCAAACAATACAGCGAAAGTATTCAAAAATCTGGATACAAAGCCCCACGCGAATTCTTCCCCCTATGCATTATGTTTGATAAAAAAACTGCTGAATACGATGTGCACATGCATATATGCGATCAACACAATAATTTTTACAAGCAAAAACTTTGCTTTCGTGATTACATGCAAAAACACTATGAAATCGCAGCGCAATATGCTCAATTGAAACTGAAGCTTGTGCAAGAACACAGCTACCAAATTAAAGATAAAAATGGAATTCGCGCTTACACATATGAAAAAAATGATTTTATAAAAAGCGTTTTGCAGCAAGCTGAATTTAATGAATTGATGATCAATTTTTGTATGCATAAAGAAGAATGGGAAGCTTATCATCATCTAAAAAAAGAATTGATTTTTGATCGAATTAATGTTGCTTATTCAGAAGATCACAACGTGTTTGCAGACCCTGCAAACTTTCATTTTGTACTATATTTAGGAACGCACATTATCGCATGCGCACAAATTGAAATTTCAACTCACATGCCAAAAACAGCGATATTGCGTGCAATTGCTGTTGCACCTAATGAGCTGCGAAAAGGCTATGCTACTTATTTTATGCACAATCTTGAAAAATGGAGCTCCATGAAAGGATGCTCGGTCATGCGCTTACACACTGCTCCTGATGCACATGAATTTTATAAAAAAATTGGGTATGATAATGCTCCGTTTGATGAAGATAAATCAATAAATCAAGATGCAATTGATATGGCAAAAGAACTATCAGCTCAGCCTAATAAAAATGTTTAAGCAGCAACTAAATATATAGCATGCTCCATCATTGATAATGCTACTCATTCGCTTTCGTTGAATAAAAACAATCAATACACAATAAACCAATTAGCATGGAAAAAACTATTGTAATTGCTCGTAATAATATTGTTGCATTAAACAAACTTAACATGTAACATGATTGCGTGATGATATTAACAACTTCTACGAGTGCAAACATAATGAAAAACACAATGAAAGAACCAATCGATTTGTTGCTTAAATCTGGCTTACGATCAGGCGAAATTATTGAACGAGCAGATTTCGAAAGCTCAAACAAAGATAAATCAAAATATAAAAGAATTGTGTATCTATATCTTTTTGATAAACAAAAACGTTTGCTAGTTCAAAGAAGAGCAAAACATGTAAAATTCCCATTGACCTTATGCGTTTCAACAGTAGGACATGTCGATGCAGGAGAATACTCTCAAAAAGCAGTAGAACGAGAATTACAAGAAGAGCTAGGTCTGAACGCAAAAAACATGAATATAAAATTCTTGTTTTCCTATATCATGTACAATTGCTTTTGCGATGTGTACGCATGCATTCATGATTTCACAATTGATGATATAAAATTTGATCCAAACGAAGTGGATTCGGTTGAATTTATCCCATTAGATGAATTTAAAACTATGATGCGGGATGAAAACAATCATTTTAGAAAAATTTATGGAACCGCTCCGTGCGATGTTCTCTATTTGTTTATAGATAAATAATTTTGTTGTGGTACTTATTAAAATCAAGCGCAAAAAAATGAAAAGCACTCACAGGTTCATTAGACTTGCGTCATTAGCAACTTACTTATATCAAAGCCCTTAGCTTTCACTCTTTCTAAAATTTCTTTATAAACTTTTTGATCTAAAGTTTTTGACAACTAAGTACCTATAAATATTTGAAATTTGAAGTACCAACAAATGCATATTAATAATTTTTAGATAAATCAATGTTCCATAATCGGTAGAAAATGAAGAAAAAATTGAATTTTCAACTTAGCATTCAGAATCGAAAACCCGTGCCTTGTCCATTTATTGAACCTCGCATTGAACAGAACCAACACGTATTCACTATCCTTTTTTTCGTTTAATGTATAATTTATGTTTGCATTCAAGAGCTTCAACCCTCAAAAGCATTTGCAAAACGAGCAAGATTATGCAAATCATCAAGCTACTTTTTCAACGACCTCTAACTCTCATAGTTTTTCTAAATTATTATATTCAGCTAAAAAAAGAACAATTAATGATAAAAACATCTATATCTAAACAATTTTTATCACAATACAAGCAATCAGGAACAAGATATACAGTCAAACTACTTGCAGAAACATATACACAACAAGCAATTAATTAAATTACTTTGCCAAAAATCTTTTCACAAAATTCACAGAACGACCAAATAAAAATCCTAAAACAATTGCAGAACCAACAACCTCAACTAAAGCATATTTTATAGCAAGCTCAGGCGCTAAAGCACGAGCATATCCAAATACAGTTTTCAAGCTAAAAATACCTATCAATGCTACCAATAAATGAATTGACCATGGCACCAAAATCAATGATCTTGTGCTGATCTTGTTGGGAATCTTGGTCGGATTAAAGTAAGGCCCTTGCACCATAGTGGTCGTCCTATCGTCTCGTACCGATCGATTTTCATGAACTTGAAGTATAAACTTAACATATTTTTGCGCATGTATCTGCAATACCTTTAAATCAGCAGATTCAATATCTTTATAAGCATCAGTTGAGTTAATTTTCTTACCTGTAAAAAATTTATAATAAGCATTTCCTCCATCTTCATTTTATGTATAAAAATAATAAATATTTTGCTCAGATTGTAAGCGTTTATGTTTAGTGGAAATAAACTTTGTAAGGCAGATATTCCATTTGCATAATATCGTTGAATTATCGCCCAAATTTGAACAATCTCTTAAATTACAACGTATTGCTTGAGCAGTAAACCCAGCAAACCACATGATTGGCAATGTAATTATTTCTTGTATAAATATTTTAAGAATAATGCAAACAAAAAAACTTCAACTAGCAAACTAAATTTTCACAACATTAAATCATGATCATTCAGCACCAAAAATAAAAGCTATTTATCCAAGCATAGAAATTATACTGTATATCAATATTTGCTAAAAATCTAAAACAGTATAAAACAAAATCTATCAAATAAAACCACCTTTATTCATTCTAAATTTACTAGCTTCATTTACAAGTTTCCATATTTCAGTTAAGACGCTTTTTTTATCATTGCCAGAACATGGAATTTTATTAGCATCTAATGCATCTTGTAATATCTTAGCAGAATTTTCATCTGAATCAAAAAGTACAAAAGAATTTAATGGAAGTTGCGAAATAAGCTCTTTTACTCCTTCTTTTGTGTTCTCAAAAATTTGAGGCGATTTTGCTGATTGATTGCCAAAAAAGACAACCAAACTATCATTCTTAATCTCTTCGCCTACTGGGAGTGTGTATTTTATTTCTCCTTCGTGTTTTTTATCCATTTTATGAACTCCTATTAATTGTAAAATTGAGTACATAGTTATAGATCCAGAATCAGTGCTATCTTGAATCACAGCACATAAAATATCAAACGCATTTTTTAATTGCATAATCTGTTGCTCTAAACATATTTTTTGCATATTTAAAAATTCTAAAATATTAATCTTTCCAGAGAAAAGCATTTTAATCTTAGACAGAGTAATTCCAAAAGACTTTAACACTAAAATTTGCTGCAATTTCAATAAGTCATCTTGCGAATATATACGATATCCATTCTTAGCCCTAGAAACTTTCAATAGACCTATTGTATCATAATGCTGCAAAGTTCTTGACGATATGCCAGTTAATTTAGACATTTCTTTCCTGTAAAAAGTTGCTTTTTTTGCTTCAATAAAAATATTCGCAAAATGCTTTAAACATATTAGTACTCT
>DAHXLG010000139.1 GCA_027371775.1 bacterium | reverse complement strand
GTATGTTTAATCATATTTTATTATATCTTTATTATTTTAAAAATATATCTTTAAATATAATTTTAACGATACTTTTTATTATATTTTTTAAGTATATCTTTAAATAAATTTTTAATTTTTAAATAAAATATTTTAATATATTTTAAAATTAAATTTTTTATTAATTTTTTAATTATATAGTTAAATAAAAATCTTTAATTAAATATTTAAATAAAATATTTTAATATATTTTTAAAATAATTTTAAATTATTTTAAACTTAATTAATATTTAAAAAAATATTAAAATAAATATATATATTATATTTACATTTTATATAAATAATTTATATTAATAATATAATATTATTAATATTTAAATCAATATCAAACTTAATTAAAAAATATTAAACAAATTAATATTAAATATTATTAAAAATAAATAATGTTAAATTAAATATATATTTTTTAATTATTAAATATTTAATATTAAATTTTTTAATAGAATTAAAATTCTGAAATTATATATATTAAAATTAAAAATTATTTATATATAACTTAAATATATTAAAATAATTTAAATTTAATTTAATAATA
>DAHXLG010000138.1 GCA_027371775.1 bacterium | reverse complement strand
CAATATTTTTCATAGTGGAACATTGCTATTGCCGAACCGACTCGACTAACAGATAATCCAACATTTATGGCTGGTCGAATACCGCGATTGAATAATTCAGTTTCTAAATAAACTTGACCATCTGTAATAGAAATAACATTAGTCGGGATATAAGCAGAAACATCACCAGACTGAGTCTCAACAATTGGTAACGCTGTCAAAGAACCTCCACCGTAACTCTGTCTATTTAATTTTGCCGCTCTTTCTAACAAACGTGAATGCAAATAAAAAATATCACCTGGATAAGCTTCTCGTCCTGGTGGTCTTCTCAAAAGAAGAGACATCTGACGATAAGCAATAGCATGCTTACTTAGATCATCGTAGATTATCAAACCATGCTTTCCATTATCTCTAAAAAATTCGGCAATAGCACAACCAGAATATGGAGCTAAATATTGCATACTTGCACTATCGGAAGCAAAAGCTGCCACAATTACTGTATATTTTAAGACGTTAAATCTTTCTAAAGTTCTAACAATCTGTTTTACAGTAGATTTCTTCTGACCTATAGCAACATAAATACAATATAAAGGTT
>DAHXLG010000137.1 GCA_027371775.1 bacterium | reverse complement strand
AGAAAATAAAATGATATGAAGATAGGATTATATAAAACTAAACAAAATAAAATGACATAAAAGTAAGAAAATAAAATGATATATAAATAAAATAAGAAAAATAAAATGATACAAAGATAAGATGTTACAAATATAAATAAAATGATACAAAAATAAGAAAATAAAAGGATATAAAGATAAAATAAAATAATATAAAAATAAGATAAAAAAAATAAAAATGAAAGAAAGATAAAATAAGAAAATAAAATGATACAAAGATAAGAAAATAATATAAAAATAAAATGAGAAAATAAAATGATATAAAGATAAAATAATGATACAAAGATAAAATAAAAAAAAATAAAATAATAAGAAGATAAGATTAAGAAATAAAATGATATAAAGATAAAAAAATAAAATAATATAAAAATAATAAAATAAAATGATATAAAAATAAGAAAATAAAATGATATGAAGATAGGATTATATAAAACTAAACAAAATAAAATGACATAAAAGTAAGAAAATAAAATGATATGAAGATGAAAATAAAATAATATAAAAAAAAAAAATGATAAGAAGATAAGATGAGAAAAGAAAATGATAT
>DAHXLG010000136.1 GCA_027371775.1 bacterium | reverse complement strand
TAAAATGATATAAAGATATAAAATAAAATGACACAAAGATGAGAAAATAAAAGAATACAAATATGAAAAATAAAATGTTATAAAGATGAGAAAATGATATAAAGATAAGAAAATAAAATAATACAAAAATAAAATAAGAAAATAAAATAATATAGAGATAAAAAAAATAAAATCATACAAAAATAAATGAGACAAAATGAGAAAATAAAATGATACAAAGATGAAAAATCACAAAGACAAAATGAAAAAATAAAATAATATAAAAATGAGAAAAAACATCAAAGATAAAATAAGAAAATAAAACGATACAAAGATGAGAAAATAAAATGATACAAAGATAAAAAAAAACATCAAAAATAAAATGAGAAAATAAAATGATACAAATATGAGATAAAAAATAAAATGATATAAAGATATAAAATAAAATGACACAAAGATGAGAAAATAAAAGAATACAAATATGAAAAATAAAATGATATAAAGATGAGAAAATAAAGAATATAAAAATGATATAAAAATAAAATGATACAAAGATGAGAAAATAAAAGAATACAAATATGAAAAATAAAATGATATAAAGATGAGAAAATA
>DAHXLG010000135.1 GCA_027371775.1 bacterium | reverse complement strand
TTCTTGTCTTTCATTAAGTTTCTATAATATATTTTTCTTGCCTTTTCCTTTTTTGGGGTTTTCCCCTTTCTTTTTTTACTAATCTCGCCTTTATTATTTTCTCGGTCTTCTACTGTTTTCGCCTTTCCTTTACTCTTTTTCTTCTTTTTTATTTTTACTTCTTTCGCCTTTTCCTTTACTCTTTTTCTTCTTTTTTTATTTTTACTTCTTTCGCCTTTTTCTTTCTCTCCTTTTCTTTTTTCCTTCCCCCTTTCTTTTGGCCTCCTTTTATTTTCTTTTCTTGTATTTTTTTTATTAGACCACCCTTTTTCTTTTCTTGTGATTTTCTTGTGGTTTTCTTGTGGTTTTCTTGTGGTTTTCTCTTCTTACGTCTTTTCTTTTACTTTCTCTCTCACCCTTTATTCTTTTCTCCCTCTCTTTTTCTTCTTTTTTATTTTTACTTCTTTCGCCTTTTCCTTTACTCTTTTTCTTCTTTTTTTATTTTTACTTCTTTCGCCTTTTTCTTTCTCACCTTTTCTTTTTCTCTTTTCTTTGTTCCCCTTTTTCTTTTTTACACTTTTCTACCTCTCTCTTTTACACCCTTGTC
>DAHXLG010000134.1 GCA_027371775.1 bacterium | reverse complement strand
GAATATTTGAATATCCTTTAATTAAAGGTAAATTTGCAGTGTTTATATTTGATGTGAAATCAAAATATAAATTTTGTATTCCTGCACTGTCAGAATAAATCAAAATATAATTATTTATTAGTGCTAAATTATTTCCTATATATGTCATATTATTATCATAAAAATAATAAGATTTATTATTCATAATAAATTCTATAATATTTTGATTGTTATATCTGTAAATATTTTCCTGATAAATTTGTGTTTTATTTTGTGATATATTTTCATTTTTTAAATGAGAATTTGAAGGAATTAGAGTTAACAATCCCGCAATTATCATAATTCCAATTATAAATATAACAATTATTTTTTTATTCATATTTAATACATCTCCTTTTTATTTAGCATAATTATAAATAATATTGATGCATTTATAAAAATTAAAAATGGTAAATATTCTAAATTATAATATCCTTCAAAAATAGTTAATCCAATTAAACTTATTACTATTTTATTTAAATTAGTAATTCGTGAAATGTATAAAATAAAAATTAATATTATTTCCAATGAGATAACAATATAATTATTATTCGATAATATTATATTATATAAAGATG
>DAHXLG010000133.1 GCA_027371775.1 bacterium | reverse complement strand
TATCTCAAAGAAAACTAATAAACTTTAGGAATGATATTCAAAATATAAATGAAAATGTGTGTGTTATTGTTTCTGAACTAGTATATGACTTTTTTGATATTTTCCAATATGTATTAGTTGTAATATCTAGAATTATTTCAAATTTTTTTTCTACATCAATAAATTTTTTAAAATTTCTGGTTAAAATATTTGCACTTCTTTTTTCTTTAAATTCATTTAATTCTCTTCTATGTTTTGCTTCTTGTTTCTTATTGAAATATTCAATATTCTTATCTTTTAATTCATTAAATTTTTTATTCTTTCTAAATAATCTTACTCTTTCATTTCTTTTTTCACGTCTTTCATTTAAAATATTTTCATTATAAATTCTTACTTTTTCATCTATATTTTGAATATCATTTCTAAAGTTTATTAATTTTCTTTGAGATAATCGTGATAATGGATACCGTATTAATTGCATTATATTATTATATATATATATTTTATACAGATTTTTTTTATACAGATTAAACGAATAAAAAATCTATTTCAATTTTTAGAAATACTACTATACATATATGTATAAAAATCTTTTTAAATGCTTTTTATACATATATCCCTA
>DAHXLG010000132.1 GCA_027371775.1 bacterium | reverse complement strand
CGCGAATCAGAACGTCGCGGTGAATATGTAAACTAGCCTTGTACACACCGCCCGTCACATGCAGAGAGCAAACGATTTCAGGTTAAATTCATAAATGCCAAAAAGGAGTTGAACCTTTTTAAAAGTTTTGATCAACTTTATACGTGTTCATTAAAACAAAAGTTTTGAGATTTCTTTTCCAGCCACACGTTCCCGTACGGCTACCTTGTTACGACTTCATCCAAATTACTAACTTTTCAATCAGCTTAACATAGTTAAACTTTCAAGAAGAGTCAACTCTCTGCATGTGACGGGCGGTGTGTACAAGGCTAGTTTACATATTCACCGCGACGTTCTGATTCGCGATTACTAGTGATTCCAACTTCATGTAAGCGAGTTTCAGCCTACAATCCGAACTGGGGAAACTTTTATAGATTAACAAAAACTAAATTTTCGTAACTTTCTGTAGTATCCATTGTAGCACGTGTGTAGCCCAATTTATAAGGGTCACATTGACTTAGCTTAGTTCTCACCTTCCTCTAACTTATAGGATAGCAGTTTCAAATAAAGCTTTTTAAAAAAAAATTAAAAACAGTAAATTATTTAATTAAAGATAAGAGTTC
>DAHXLG010000131.1 GCA_027371775.1 bacterium | reverse complement strand
AAAGATGAAAAATAAAAAGATAAAAAGAAAATCAAAATAAAATAATAAATAAAATGATATAAATATAATAAAATAAAATTAAAGATAAAAATAAGAAATAAAATGACATAAAGATAAGAAAATAAAATGATAGAAAGATAAAATGATACAAAGATGATAAAATAAAATGATATAAAGATGAGAAAAAATGAAATAAAAATGAGAAAATAAAATCATATAAAAATGAAAATAAAATAATGTAATGATGAGTAAAAAAACGATACAAAGATGGAAAATAAAATGATACAAAGATGAGAAAATAAAATGATATAAAAATGAGAAAATAAAATCAAAGATAAAATGAGAAAATAAAATAATATAAAGATGAAAAAAAATCAAAGATAAAATGTGAAATAAAATAATATAAAAAGAAAATAAAATCAAAGATAAAATAGGAAAATAAAGTGATACAAAGATAAAATAAGAAAAGAAAATGATACAAAGATAGAAATAAAATAATATAAAAATAAAAAAAATAAAATGATAAAAAGATGAAAAATAAAAAGATAAAAAGAAAATCAAAATAAAATAATAAATAAAATGATATAAATATAATAAAATAAA
>DAHXLG010000130.1 GCA_027371775.1 bacterium | reverse complement strand
TTACGTACTCCATGCAATTGCGCATCAAATCCAATATATTTCATTGAATTTACATGTGCATCCATATTTTTATTTGTTTTATGCTTTTATCATTTTTTTAAATATTTAATAATTTGCATGTCACTTGGTACTATTGTAAAAAATCATCCTTGATGGTATGGCATTGTAATACATTGTAAATGATATTCTATGCAATTATCTATAAAATGAATGGCTATATAATGCTATACCATCAAAACTCAATTTTTTATTTGTTTTACAAAATTTATACTTTTCGAAATTTTTATAATTAAAAAATGGTGTGTACAAATTAAATTATGGCATGTCCGGCAAACATCTGGCATCAAATCTGATAGCATATTCGTGTTTCCCATGTATTTTTACATATAACTACAATGTTTTCTGAGTTGGTTCTAATTTTTTTTAATTTTTAGTTTCGTACTTTTCATTTTGTAAATGCATTTGAGAAATAGTTTTTTTTACTCATTTTCAAAAAATTGGAAAAAAAATGAAATCTTGATTGTGATTATTAATATATACATATAATATATGTTTCTAATGCACAATTTAACGGTGAGTACAAAAATGTAATTAGTTTTTTTATAGTG
>DAHXLG010000012.1 GCA_027371775.1 bacterium | reverse complement strand
AAACGTGCGAAATTGTTACATAGAGATTTTATTATGATATTTAAAGTGCAGAATATAGATTTTTTTAGTTTATGGTTTAAATGATTATGATATTCAAATAATAATTACAATTTTATTATGTTGCTTTGAAAATTTAATTGCATTTTATGATAATTTTTTCTATTTTTAAAACATAATACTGTATGCTAGCTAAAATAGAAGATAGATGTATGCTATAAATAATGTACAACATGTTAATGGCCAAAATAATGCGTATGTATCATTTTTTGTGCGTTGTAACAATGCTATAAGATTTAAAGGCTCGTCTTCGCCTAAATCAAAAACTGTGCCATGATTCTGGTCTGTTATTATATGTTGATTTTCTAGATGTTCATTCATTATGAAATGATCTGTTTTTCGATCAGAAAATGGATAAGTTGTATTGGCGTTTAGACATATTATTGAACAGAGATTGATTATGTTAAGTAACTTCACCATTGTTTTATTATATTTATTTTTTGAAAATTGTGTATTGTGCAGTAGATGAATAGGATCGTTTGTAACATGCTATTTCAAGTTTTATATTATGTTACTGCAGAAAAGAGTTGTGTATTTGCTAAAGTATGAATCTTTTTTGATGTAAGTTGTATTATGCTGTTAGTAGCACTATTCATTTTTTTAGCAATAAGAATTTTAGTAGTTTGTTTTCATTCATATTCAGATTAGTAATATGATATATTGGTTGTAAGCACTATGTACGCCTTTTGTAAATAGCTACTTTAAAGCTGATTGAAGTGTGTTGAAAATTATAGATTTGCTACAATTATGATTATATCTTGGTGAATTATGTACATTTGCTAGTTCTATGATAAGCACTAAAATTATAAGCACTAAAATTGTGTTGCAGAAAAAAGATGCTTCAATTGATGCATCTTGTACGTTCTATTTGATCAAAGAACAATATTTCCCTATTGCTCCATCAATATTATACTCTAAAAATAAGCATGTGAGCGCTAATATTTTTATTTTCATATTGTAATTATGAACAAAATCTAGTTACAATATTATCGATTGTGTTCCCAATATACACAAGATTTTGTTTTTATAATATGTTATGCATCTTTGTTCCAATATATCAAGTTTTTGTGTAAGCAAATAAATATTTTTTATAGACGCTTTGTTTTTTTATTGATCAATGATTTATTTCTTATTCTATGAGCCCTTACAAATAACATTTTTTGTATGCTTTTATGTTGTGTTTAAAAAGATTGCTTTAAATTTGCTGTAAATTGGATTCTATTTATTATTTTTTAGCGCTTAAAGTTAATTAACTGAAATTAATATTTGCTTAGTTTGCAGATTGTTTTTAAGTTCTATATTATTTGCTGCATATCATTATGCACAGCATTTTTAAACTATATTTACTCAGATTACAGACCAGTTTTTATATTTGTGAATACAGCCACTCAAGCACCTACATTAGCAGCAAGAATAAAACTACTGCTTTCAGACAAGAATGTGAAACAGCTTGTATGCGCAGCACCAAAGATCTACACATGATTTTGTGCAACATCCATTTTCTGGATCTTTCATAATCGAGTATATGCTTGTATTTGTGCAAAAGCCAAGTTTAACATTGCTATTTTAATGTACTTCATACTAATTCTCTCTAACATAATTTCTCCCTAAGTAATTAGATATTTATCCTATTTATTTTCATTTTTCATATAATCTGAAACTTTTTGTCTGTAATTTATTGATTATTGTGAAAATGTGATTTTGCTCTTTTTTGTTGCAAAGTTTGATTGCTAGTTTCAGATTTAGGTGTATTAATCTTTTAAATAGTTTGCTAAGCTTTCTTTAGTAGTATCAATTGCTTTATCGCCTTGCTTCCAGTTTGCTGGACAAACTTGTCCATACTTTTGTGCGTGCTGCAATGCATCGATAGTTCTAATTGCTTCTTGTACATTTCTTCCTATGGGTAAATCATTTACCATTTGATGGCGAACTAATCCGTTTTGATCAATTAAAAACCATGCTCTGTATGCTACGTTATCTCCTAGAACATCGTATTGACGCGCGATATTTCCGCCTAAATCTGCAATTAGACCATACTCTATGCCTTTAATTCCTCCAGCAGATTTTTCTGTTTCCAGCCAAGCTAGGTGACTGAATTCGCTATCTACACTGCATCCAAGAACTTCTACATTGCGTGATTTAAACTCAGGCAAAGCCTCCTGGAAAGCGTGCAGTTCAGTTGGACAAACGAATGTGAAGTCTAAAGGATAAAACCACAGTAATACATATTTGCCTTGATAATCTGATAAATTGATATCTTTTACAGTGTTTTTGAACACTGCGCGTGCTGAAAAATTTGGCGCTTCCTTGTTGATTAATAACATAATTTCCTCCTTAATACTTTTTGCTTTATTATGTTATCATTTAAAAATGTTTTGTAAAAGAAGTTGCGAAAATTGTTGAGAAATCATATTGGCATTGGGTAAAATGTATTTTGTATTTGCATCAGATTTTGTGTTTCGCTTTTCTAGCTTTAGCATGTTTGCATAATATTTTTGTAAACTTTTAATTCTCTTGAAAATGCACTGTGCAAAGTGCTTATTGCTGGTAGATACATTTCATAATCAATCAAGAAAGATTTAGAGAACTTAGCTAAGATAATTTTCCAGAGATTGGTTATTTAAGCTCTTGTTTTTTTTATTGTATTAGGATGAAGTGCTTCTTGGATACTTTTAATAAAGGGTTTTATAACTTGAAGGTTATATGATACAAAATTGTAATAATGAAGTTTTGCGAAATTTAATGAGCGAGAGTTGGTTGATAAAGTATTATTTTGATTCCTGGGCTACAAATGACTTTGTCCACTTGAATTTTATTTTATTATATTTTGGGTGCATGATTATTGTTGCAACGTGTTTTCCTGCAATAAAGATAGCTTGTTCTTCTGCGCTTTCGATAGTCAGTGCTTCAATTGTTTTGCAAAATTTTTCATATAATTTGTTGAATCTGCCGTTAGTTGGTTGTTTATCAAATAGTACTGCGAACTCTTTAGATAATTCTACTTTTTTGCCTTTAGTTTCCGCAGCTTGCATATCGCTTTCAATAAATAATCTGATTGCTGGAAGATTGTGTAGATCACCTCCGGCATTTATTCTTTGCAATGGTTTTTGCAATGCAAGTTTTGCTCCTGGAATTGCTGTTTCATTGTTAGAGTTTGGTAACAATAATGGAATATATTTTTCTGCAATTACGCTCATTGCTGCCTTCATGATTCCTTGTTTGAACAAGTCTTCTTTTTTATCTTCTGGCATAATAGCGCCTAACAGTTCTGATGTTCCGTTAAATCCGCTTGGTCCAATTATTGCTACACCAATTCTTTGATCTTTTTCATCAAAAATGATGAACGATGAAAATGGATTGCCTAGATCCCATTTTTCAATTATATCTTTTGCTCTTGCTTGTGCATCGTCTTTGCTAAGAGGTTTTCCATCACGTAGCATTGCGTTAGCTTCTTGATTTGTATACCATTTGAATAAGTACTCTGCATCGCTCTCTGTAGCGTTTTTTAAGATGATTGTTTTGCCCGATTGCGTTGTTGTATTCATGCAGACAAACAAAGATCCTTTTTCATTAATTCTATGTTCTATTGAACTTGTTGCCATTGCAGTTGTTGCGAAAAATAGCATGCCTATTAGTTTTTTCATATTTACTCCTTTTTTATTGTATTAACTTAATGTTTTGCTCATCAATTATTTTATTCAATTTGATGTTCTGTGGCTTATGGGAAATTTCTTATGGCAATGAAACTTCTTGTATAGCAGTTGAGCGAATTTGTGGGTGATATTCCCAGTGTGTTTTTACCATTTTGAATATTGGATGCATGCTAATTGTAAAAACATGTATATTTCCATCCATAATTTTGATTCTTTCGCTTTCCTTTATTTTTCCTTGTTCAAATAATTCATTTATTTGCATTACAACAATTTGGCAAATTGAAGACGTTTCATTTGGAAGTGCACTAGTTGCATTTAGTCTTTCATTTAGATTAGGCATTTCTATTATTTGCATTTCGCCCTTTCCTTTATTCCATATTGCAGGGGTGAATCCTTCTTTTTTCAAAATTTTCCATGAGGATATATTTGGAACACTGCTTGTGGCGTCTATAACACTTAATCTAGATCCCAAAAATCTTGTTGCATTTGGAAGTTCTGAAGAACCATTTATTTCCATTAGTTTAGGGTACCATTCTTGCATCACTACTTGCATAACAGATGACATAATTTTTTTACCCCATATTTCATTAGCATTTTTTTCTGTTGCGTTTTCGTTCATTAATGCGTACGCAACTTCTGAACGACCTGGTGCATCTCCGTTGCCTGGTACAACATATCCAATCCTTTCCCATTTATTGTTAAATAAGATAAATGCGCTTAAAGGGTTGCTATTTTCCCATCGTTTTACCCAATCATTCATTCTTTGTATTGAAGCGCTTGTTTCGCGTGGCTTGCCGGTTCCAAATTGAGCCATGACAGTTGGATTTGCGAACAATGCAGCCATGAATTGGATATCATCTTTTGTGATGCTTTTGCCAAGCCAATCGAATCCACTTTCTGTTGTTCCATAGATTGATGCTTTTAAGCCTGTATCAGTTTGCCTCCATTCACATGGAGCATATGTTTTTTGTGTGCATATAATTGCCAAAAGTAATATTGTATATGTTTTCATACCAAATAATATATCATAAGTTTTTGCTGGAAGGCAAAGGTTATAGTGTATCGTTCGTATTTTGCTTTTTTATTTCATTTTCAAACTGCACTTTATTGGCAATAATTTCAGTATCATCACAGATTTTTGAGAGGTCTAGTGCAGTTTTTGGCAGCTCGTAATTAGGCAGAGTATATTCCCAATGCGTTTTTAGGATATTGAATTGTGGATGCCAGCTTATTGTTACAACTGGAATATTTCCATCCATGACAAGATAGCGAGTTCCAGTTTCTAGATTTAGCGAAGTATCTAGCAATATTGCTGTTATTTTATTTTCAAATGAAATCATTTCATTTTTCCAATTGGGATCATATAAATTTAGTATTTTTGCTGAATCAAAAATTATTATTATTTTTTGCACTTTATCTAAAGCTGGTTTGAATCCGTTTTTTAGCAATATTTTAAATGAGGCTAAGTTTGTTATGCTAGTTGTTGAATCGATGCGGGTTAATGGAGTTCCAAAAACAAATTGCGCAGCTGGCACTTTTGTTTTCAAGTTTTTTGTATTTGGCACTAATAAAGGCAGCCATTCTTTCATGATCAATTTTGTTGCGCATCCAATGATTCCTTTTCCCCAGATATTTTCCGCAGATGGAACATCCATTTTTTTTCCTAAATTTTGGGCAGCCAAGCGTTCGGATATGATTGAGCGTTCGTCCATTAGAGCATATGCTAATTCGGAATATCCAGGTCCATCACCATTCCCCAATACGATAAAACCGATGCGTTTGTTCTGTTCATCAAATAGAATAATTCCGCTTGATATATTTCCGCTTTTTATTCTTTTTATCCAGCAATCCATTTGTTTTTCTATAACTTCATAACTTCTGATTTGTCCATTACCAAAGTTTTTCATGATTATTGGATTAGTAAACAGGCTGAACATATATGGCAAATCTTCTGGTGTTATTTCTCTGCCGTGAAATTTAAATCCTGCTTTTGTTTTTGTCCGGATTTGAATATGTGCTGCCCCGTTTTGATCGATGCTCCACTTAACTTGGCTGCAAGCTTGCTGAGTCAGAAATAATAGTGCAATCAGGATTCTCATTGTGTGTTTATTATACAATATTTATTTGTCTATGGAAAAGTTTTTATTGTGTTAACATCAAGTTAGTGCATTTCATCAGCTATTGTGTTCAGTATCTTTATTCGTATTAAAGTTTTTTAATGGATAATTTAGTTAGATTATAAATTAGTTATATGATTAATTGATAATTCTTCAATGAAAATTGCTATTTTTGTACTCAAGACTAGGCGCTGCAGGGCTCGAACCTGCGACCCACTGATTAAGAGTCAG
Organism: bacterium; assembly: GCA_027371775.1. GTDB lineage: Bacteria > Pseudomonadota > Alphaproteobacteria > CAJXXZ01 > DAHXLG01 > DAHXLG01. Next base: position 19,012 of record DAHXLG010000012.1, on the reverse strand, counting down.
TTGCTCTACCTACTGAGCTAAGCACCCATAAACCATATTGTATGCTATATTTGGAAATTTTTCAATATACTGTTCTTTTTTCGATTCGATTATTTTTGTTTGAGAATTGTTATTGTTGCTATAGTCTTAATTTTGCTTAATATTTAAGTGTATAATCATTGTATGAATAAGATCAATGGCAAAATTATTAATAGAAGAGCTCATTATGATTACCAAATTCTTGAAAAATTTGAACTTGGAATTGTGTTATATGGATGGGAAGTGAAGTCTTTACGTTTAGGGTCTGCTAGTATTACAAATGCGCATTTATCTTATAATTTTCCGCATGTTATGATTCACAACATGCATATTAGCGCATACGAGCATGAGCGTGGATATAAAAAACGGTCGGCACAGGAGACAGATCGTTCGCGCATAATGCTTGTGCGTAAAAATGAAAAAAATAAAATTATGGCAACGCATAAGTTAGGTGGGCAAACGGTAGTGCCTTTAGAGGTTTATTGGAACAAACGTGGATATGCGAAAGTATCGTGCGCGATTGTTTGTGGTAAAACAGAGTATGATAAAAGAAATACAATTAAAGAGCGCGATTGGCAACGTGAGAAATTAAGTATATTGAAGAATCGCAAAATGGAGTTTTAGCTTTTATAAAGCATTTGAAGTTTTCAAGTCTGCTATGTTATTGGTGATTTAAGAAATGTTATTGCATTTATTTTGTGATGGCTGAATATTTTGCAGATTTATATTGAAATTGTTTTTACTATGCCTTCAGCTTCTTGTACTATTTTTAGCTGGCCAGAAGCATGAAATATTCCGCTGCAAGTTCCAAGTTGTGTAAGTTTTGTGTAATCAGGTGTAATTTCAATTTTGCGTTCAACTAATTTTGGTTTTCTGCTTTCAATTGGCTCTGTTATATCTGTTGTTTTCATCTGCATTTTTGCTGTTGTAACAGAAAATTCAGTAGCTGCAAGACCACTTGTACGCGTTATAATTGAAGGACAAGTTCCAGTTGAATGAATTACTTTTACAACTCTTCCTAAAGAATCTTTTAATGTAAATATTGTGTTGTCTTTGGTGTTGTTTGCAATAAGAAATATTTCGTTCAAATTGAAGCGCTTTTTTGCACTGAACAGAAACTCGATGAAGAGAACTAAATTTGATGATGAATGTTCATCATTTTTCCAATTAATTTCTAGGTCTTTGTTTTCAAGTTCTAATGCAGCCATTTGTAAGTCTTGGTTCGATTTTAATGCTTCGCGTAGCAATGCCCATATTGGAGTGCGTGAGCAAACTATCAAGTTGCTTCCAACGCAAAGATCTTTTTGTTTTTCTAAATAACTTACTATTGATGAAATAGAAATTGACGAAAAAACTCCGCGTTCTGAAACATTTGTTGTTGTATCAATTTGTGCTATTACATAGCCAGGGACTATATCAACGTGTGTAGTTTCATTAGGCAGTAAAAATATTGGTTTTGGCAATCTAATCTTTGCAGAAAGATCATGTTTGCAAAATATTCTCCACATGTTTAAAGCGCTTTGACAAATTGCTTTATAAGCAAGATCTTCTCTTTGTGTGCTTTTTGCAAAATACTCATAATATGCAAAAATTTCTGTTGATCCAAGGCAGTGGATAGTTGGAATTGTTGCATATGCATTTCTTAGTGCCTCATTGCCTAATATGCTTATGTATTCTAAGAAATAAGATTCGTTTAGAGCTCTTATTCTTTCTGTATTTACAATTGGATTTTTTTGATTTAACAATTGCATGTGCTCATTATCCTTTGTTACTACAATGCTTCTGCTTAATAACAATAAATCCGTTGATAGTGCATATTCTGATACCGTGTTAAAGAATGAATGTTTTTCAAAGTTTCCTCCAAAAAAAATTCTTAGAGCTCTTGGAGTATTTGGAAGTTTAATCGTATAACTTTTCCCTGCAATTCTGTATTGAATAGGATGTTCTGTGTAATAATCATTTGAAAGTGGCAATTCAAATCTTCTGAATACTATATCAGCATCTAATCCAAATTTCTCTCCATTTTCGCGTTCTGCAGGTTCATATGGTTGTTCGTGTAAATATAAAGGGTCTAAAATTGGACCTTTTTGAATTGCAAGCAAACTGAGTGTGAACTCTCCATCTCTTGTAAACAGCAATACATTTAGATATGGATGCTTATATTGACCAATTTTCAACTCAGCTTCTTCATTGCTCGATATCGTTTCTCTTATTGCAAATGCTGTTTGCAATATGTTGCCATCAGCTGTAGGTTCATGCGATTCATGTTCTGCTAATCTAGGTTGTGCTTGAGATGCTTCTTTTTGCAATACATCTTTTTTTGGATGTCCTGATGCATCATGCGCGCTGAATATTAATGATAAAAGAGCGAATGAGAATAATTTGTTGTTCTTCATATTGAAGAAAATATAACATAAAGTGAATATTTTTGTATATATTTTTTAGTATTTTGTTAATTGAATTTGAAGAATTTAGTTAATTTGATTTTGCTTTTGGTTCAATTTTGCAAATATTTCGAAAATAGGCGATTGGATCTTGTGTTTGCATATTTTTATCAAATTTATAATTCTAAATTGCCATTATTCCAATAGATTTTTTTTGCACTTTTTGTATTTATCTTTAAAGCATTTATTAATGATGTTTTTTCTCTTTTTACTTCTTTAAATTTTTCACAAGCAGGCTCTTTGAATTTTATGCTGTGTGTTTTTACAATGAACTCTTCGGCATTTTGTCTGTTTTTGTTTCGCTCAAGCAATGTATATGCTTTTATTTCACTTTCAATTGAGCTGATTTTGGTCCTGAAATCTCCTTCAGGAGGTTTTATTAATAACAAAAATAATAACATTTTTATATTATAGCATTTTGCATTTTTTTTTATAGGATGTTGTTTTTGTTTAAAATCTTGTAATGTTTTTGTATGTCTGAAAATATCTTAGATAATGTTTCTGATGGCAATATCTCAATTGCTTATAGGCCGCATAAATTCAATGAAGTGGTTGGGCAATTTGTTGCGCTAAAACTTCTAAAAAGTGCTTTGATAAATGATAGACTGCCTCGTTCTATGGTTTTGTATGGTCCTTCTGGAGTTGGAAAGACTACGTTGGCTCGTTTAGTTGCAGCGTGGTATGTTTGTGAAAATCGCGAACATGATGATGTGTGTGGTGTGTGTTCTATGTGTTGTGCTGTCCAAGATGGAACAATTAGCGATATATTGGAGTTTGATGCAGCTAGCAATACAAGTATAGAAGATATTCGTGAAATTCTTGATCAATGTGATTATGCTCCGCAATATTCTAGTCAAAAGGTGTTTATTATTGATGAGGCTCATATGCTTTCGCGCAATGCAATTGCTGCTCTTTTGAAAACATTAGAGGAGGCTCCTAATCATGTGCGTTTTATATTGGCTACAACTGAGATAGAAAAAATTCCAGATGCAATTAGATCACGCTGTCTTTCGATTGCATTACATGATGTTTCAAGATTGCAAATGTGTGATTATTTTAAACATTTATGTATCGAGAAAAATATTAAAATTGAAGATGGTGCGATTACTTTGCTAGCTAGCTTATCCAATGGTTCTATGCGTGAGGCAATTAGTATCTTGAATCAGGCTGTTTTGCTTGCTAATGGGTCTGTTGTGGATGTTGCTTTGTTGCATTCGATTATGTCTTATGCTTCCAATGAAATTATTGATCAATTGGTTGGATTTATTGCTGATGGCAAATTTGTGCAAGTCTTTGAAACAATAAGCGCATTGGATGAGAATATAAGTATTTTGTCTGTTTTAGACCAAGTTATGGAAAATGTTCAAAAGAAATGTCATGAGCCTTTGAACAAGGAAAAATATTTAAAAATCTTGATTGATTTGAATAGGTTGAAACAAGATGCTGCCAAGATAAGTGCTTTTGATGCTATGATTACAGTTGGTCTTACAGAAATAGCGTATCAAGTTCACAGCGTTTAAAGCACGCTATAAATAATCTTTTTTTATGTTTCGTGACGTTATGTGGCTTTGCCTTTAATTCTTAGAATAAACCCTCTATTGATTTTTTGTGTTTGAAGTATTGCAAGCCTGGCTTATAGCAGATATCTAGATAGATAAGATGGTTTGATTCTATAATATCCTTTTGTTTTTAAAAACTTTTGCCTATAATGTAGTATGTTTAACATTAAATTTAATTTTCATTTGAGTGAGCTTGCAAAACGTACTATAGTTGCTTGTTTCGGCATTGCTGCACTTTTGATAATTTATCAGCTTGATATGGTGCATCATCTTTTGAGCATCTTATTTTTCGTGCTTTATTCTGAACTGCTTATCACATGCTACGATAGCAAGATTACCATGTTGAAAAAATCGATCGTTTTTGCAGCTGGTGTAATTTATATGGCTCTTGGTTTGCAATCGCTTGCTGATGCTTTATCATTTGGCTTTTTATTGCATATTTTAGCTGCTGTTTTTGCAACTGATACAGCTGCTTTTGCTTTTGGACGTGTTTTTAAGGGGCCTAAGTTAGTTCCAAAGATTAGTCCTAACAAGACTTGGTCTGGTGCTATAGCTGGTTTAATTGTTGGTGCGTGTATGTTCGAATACTTTCTTGCTCAGTTTATTTTCCCAGATCGTAGTTGGGTACGCGATTTTTTTTACGGAGCTAGTTTTGCTATAGTTATTCAACTTGGAGATTTGCTAGTTTCTTTTGCTAAGAGAGTTTGTAAAATTAAAGATGCATCAAAATTACTGCCAGGACACGGCGGTTTCTGGGATAGATGCGATAGTCTATTTGCGGGTGCAATTTTTGTATCTATTTTGCGCATTATAAAGCTTGGCGTGGAAATGATGTAATTATAGAGGCTGCTGTGGTTTTCAAAATTGGTGGTAGTATTTTATCTAATATTGATGATTTAGATTTTGCAGCAGCGCGCATTGCGCAATATGTTGCCGAAACTAAAAATATTCCAATTATCGCTATTTCTGCTTTTAAAAATTATACAGATGATCTTGTTAGGATGGTGCAAAAATTTGCTACAAACGAGTCTAATCGTTCGGGTAGTTTTGTTGTGACTGTTGGAGAACAAATTACTGCAGGCTTGTTTGCTTTAGCTCTTGAAAAATATGGAATTAATGCAAAACCGTTTGCAGGCTGGCAATTGCCTATTATTGTAGATTCTAAATATGAGGATAACATATATATTGATACTGCTCGAATTCAGAAAGAGCTTGATTCATCTGTAGTCCCTGTAATTACAGGTTTTCAAGGGATTGATAAAAATAGTGAGGTTTGTGATTTGGGACGTGGTGGCACTGATCTTACTGCAATATATTTGGCAAAAGTGTTTAATGCAGAGTGTGTTTTGCTAAAAAAATCTGGTGGAGTGTGCTCAGCAGACCCTGATTTGATAAGCAATTGCTTTGTTTGGGATAAAATCGGGTACGATAATTTATTGCAACTTGCTGAATCTGGTTCTCGTGTTGTACAAAAAGATGCATTGCTTATCGCAAAAGCTCATAATGTTCCTTTGAAAGTTACTGGGATAGACTTTACTTCAAATACAATGGTAAGCGATCATAATATAGATTTTTGGAGTGTATTCGAAACAAATCACAAGCTTAGAGTAGTAACAACAAAAATGGGGAATATTTTAAAAGAAAATGGTTTTAAGCATCATGGTTTTTTTGCTTCATCTGGATACTATGAGTTTAACAGAGTGTATTTTGATATGCATCTAGAAGCTTATAAAATATATAACATTTGTAAACAGAATTTATGGGAGAATATGTAGATGCAAATCAACATAAGAGATTTTAAGTTAGTTTGTGGAGCTATGAGCTGGGTTTCTGATCCCAATCTTGTTGCTGCAATTTCAAATGCTAGGTTGCCATCTGATAATGTGTCTGACAAAGCTCTAGGCGTTTTAGCCACTGGTGCGATGAAGCCAGATGAATTAGATTCTGCGATTAAGGAAATTAAAGCAAAAACTAGCAATATATACGCTGTAAATTTAATTGGGATGAGTCCTTATTATGATCAACTTTTGAGCGTATGTGCCGATCATAAAGTTCCAATTGTTGTTCTTGCTGCTACTTTGCCAAGAAGAGAGCGTATTGAGCAAATTAAGGAAATGGGAGCAAAGGCAATTGGTTTTGCAACGTCTCTACGTATAGCGCTAGATTTGATAAAAAATGGTATAGACGGAATAATTCTAGAAGGCGGAGAGGCGGGTGGACATGTTGGTTCTATTGCAACAACAGTGTTAATACAAGAAATTTTGTTCAACATAGCAAAAGATGTTCCAGTAATTGTTGCAGGTGGAATAGGATGCGGCAAAATGATCAAGCATTGCTGGCAAATGGGTGCAAGCGGAGTGCAGCTTGGTACAAGATTTGTGTGTGCTGAAGAATCTCCAATGCATCCTGATACAAAAGCTTTGTATATCAAAAAGCAGGCTAAGGATACTGTTGTTGTGGGGGCAATTGACCCTATTTTTTCTGTGATTCCTGTGCGAGTTATTAAAAACAAAGCAGTTGATGATTTCTATCAAAAGCAGCGTGAAGCAATTAAATGCCTTAATGCTGGAGAAGTTGATGCGCATGGTGCACAAATGATGATCGAGAACTTTTGGAGCGGATCTTTAAGACGCGGAGTTATCGAAGGTGATTTAGAATATGGGTCATTAATGGCGGGTCAAAGCATTAGTTTTGTGATCGAACAAGAGAGTGTTCAAGAAATAATCGAAAAGTTGTATAATCAAATGACAATATGAATGTTAGATTAAATTATATCTTAAATTATTTTTTGGTTTGCACATTTTCAGCATTCGGAAACGATGCATCGATATCTTCAAGCAATACTGGAAGTTCACCAAAGATAGTAAAAATAGAAAAACAAGTTGATTTACAAAATGAGTTTGTTAAATCTAAGATTAAATTTGAAGATAAATCGCTTGATTGTAAAGTGATTGATGAAACATCTTTAGATGAATCAGCGTTAAATGAGCGAGATTTGGTTATTTCTCAGCTATGGGAAGAATTTCCTGAATTATCGCATGCTTGGCAAAAGTGGCAATCTATGCATGTTGTGATAAAAGATTGGTCTAAAAGCAAGCAACAGCAGCTTGGCATTAGAGTTTCTGATACGATTTTGTATCCATTTGGTGGTGGAGATGTTGTTTTTCCAATTAGCTTTTTCCCAGATTTTAAAGAGCTTGTGATTGTTGGACTTGAGCCAGTTGGTAAGGCAGTTTCATTCAAAGCGCGCTCTGGTATTGCAGCGAATTTAGCCTACCTATTTTCACATGGTAATTTTGTAACACGTGATATGGAAAAGTTTGCAAAAAGTGGTGTTTCGACTGTGATTTATATCCAGATTAAAAGGTTGGGAGCAAAAAAGATAAGATGCATCATTTCCAATAGCATGGTAGAGTTTGATTTTATTTTAAATGGCATTTCTCGCAAAATTGTTTATATTAAGATGAATTTAGACGATAAACACTTTGTAACATGGGCATGTTTGTTTGAAAAATATAAAGATTATACTTTGTTCATGAAGAGCGCTTCGTTTGTTCCTCAACAACCTGGTTTTAATAAAATCAAAATGTCTCTTATGTCTGGTGCTCATGTGATTTTGCAAGACGATACTGGTATTTCATATAATGATTTGAGAGAAAATGGATATTACATAGATCTGTGTGGAGCATATTATCTGCGTTATACAATCGTTGGTTTAGAGCACTTTTTCCAAGAAGATTTGAAAGAAGCTTATGATGAGGTTAAGCCTGCTTTGTTGCCATTTGCAATTGGGTACAGATCTGAAAGTGTGCCTAGCAATATCATGTGGGCTTATAAGTTTGATAGCCCTAAAATTGAGGCTAATTAAGAGAAAAATTAAAAAATCATTGCTCATTATGGAACATTGTGATGTTTCTTTCTTTAAAGAATTCTATATTTTAAAAATTTGTAATTTAGGAGAATTTTATGTTTGTTAAAAGGCAATATTTTTTGTCTTGCGCTTGTGTTTGGGTATGTTTTTGAAAAATACTAGTCTTGTGTTTCAAATACTGCTTTATGCAAATAGATTGATTATGTATCATTGACGATAGGGTTTTTATGATGAGCAATGCGTCTTCTGTTATAAGCGTTGTATATTGGTCGATTCGGAAGATGATAGGTCCAGGCCAATTTAAGCAAGATGTTTCTTATTATAAATAGTTAGTGCAATTTAGTTTGAGAGGATAATTCGGTATGTTCCCAGTGCATAATCTTAAATATTTCAATTGATTGATTTAGTTTCGGAAGATGATAAGTTAGTCTAATGTACTTCTTCTTATAAACATTCAATTGATTGATTTAGTTTCGGTGAATTGCAAAAAGAGCCAAGTAAGATTTAAATCAGGTAATTAGTCAATTTTGTGTTTACAATACATTTATGCTGAGAGTTTATTGCCCCTTGTATGTTTTTTCGTGGTTGTTATACTTAATCGTTCAGGCTTATAATATTTTCATGTTGAGAATTTATTGTGATGGTGCTTGTTCAGGTAATCCTGGTCCTGGTGCTTGGGCATATATAGCGTTTGACGGAAATTTAATTGTTGCATCAGCTAATGGGGCATTCTCTGAGACAACAAACAACCGTATGGAGCTTTTGTCAGCGATTAATGCAGCTTTTGCTTTTGATAATTGTACAATCATTGTGGATAGTAAATATGTAAAAGATGGAATTACTGATTGGATAAAAAAATGGCGCATGAACGGGTGGAAGAGTTCAACTGGTGCTGTGAAGAATATCGATTTATGGCAAAAGTTGGATCATATTACTTCATTGAAAAACATCTGCTGGGAGTGGGAAAAAGGACACAATAATAGCACTCATGATTTAGTCGATGAACTAGCTCGCGGCAGTGTGTTACGGTAATATTACGAATTGGTGGAATACTGGTGCTGTGAAGAATATCGATTTATGGCAAAAGTTGAATCTAATTAAGTTTAATTTTATAAAAATGCAATTTCCTTATGTGTTGTATCGAAGAGTTCTTGTTTTAATTAGAAGGAAAGAACTTATTTTTTGCGCTAAATTAATTTCAAATGCTTGTAAATGTATCCAATTTTGATGTCCTGTTATCAGTATGCTATTGTTTTTTGTTCGTGTCCTTACAGCACAAGCTGTTAGTTTGTGCGTAAAAGATGCTTTATGTTGTGTGATGCAGAATTTTTTTACTATTGCAATGTATTATTAACATGTGATTTATATATACAAGTTATTATGAATAACTCTTGTTTTGTTGATTAATTAGTACTGCAAGTGCTCAGCTTTTATCTTGTTTATTTGATATTATGTTTGATATTAGCAATCATTGATTTTGTTAACAGAACGCTATTTGAAAATGCTATTTCCATAATGAAATTATTTGTAATTAAATTAGCTTGGAGTTTTATTTGTATATGTTTTTTTATATCACAATATTCAATGCTTTGTTCTCATTGGGTAATCAATCTCATTTGGAAAATGTTTTCTGGCCATTTTTTTGCAATCGATGAAGTATATTCAATATTTAGAAGTTATGCTTTTTTGAGCATGCGCATTTTAAAACGTACATAAACACAAGGAATAAGGAAGATTGTGAATAATGTTCCAACCAACAACCCTCCGATAATTACCCATCCAATTTGTGACCGAATTTCGTATCCAGAGCCTGATGAAAGAGCTAATGGTAGTGCTCCTAGAATCATGGCTGATGTAGTCATCAAAATCGGTCTTAGACGTAAAATAGCTGCTTCTTTAATAGCGCTTACAATATTCGCTTTTGTCATAGCCTGTTTGGCTAAAATTTTATTGGCAAAATCTATAATTAAAATACCATGTTTTGTGATCAAGCCAATTAATGTGATTAGTGCGATGTATGTGAAAATGTTTAAGCTTGATTCTGGTACAAAAACAAGAATTAATACGCCGCCAGCAAGAGCCATAGGTACGCTAAACATGATCATAAGCGGATCAATAAAGCTCTCAAACTGCGCTGCCATAATTAAGAAAATGAACAACAGCGCTAGGATGAAGATTGAGGCAATGTTGTTACCTTCATTAATTGTCTTGCGTAGATCGCGTGTTGGCGAATATTTGTATCCATTTGGTAGAATCTTATCCATTAAACGAGTGATATCCTTGTAAACTTTTGTCGAGCTCTTCTTAGCTGTGAACGTGAATTCATAAGAACGCATGCCTTCAAAGCGCGCTGCTAGAGGACGCTCAGTAACTTCTTTAATTTCCAATAATTCATGCAAGGATACGAGAGCAGGAGCCTTATCATTTGATGATGAACGCACAGCCCTGATGTGGAACTTCTTCATATTCTCTGGATCTTTTTTGAAATCTTCGCTAACCATAATACGCATAGGGTAACGCTTGCCTTCATGCTCAAATCTATCAGCAGGTGGCTGTCCACGCATTACGAAGCTAAGCATTTCACCAATTTCTAACATACGTACGTTAAATTGAGCAGCTTTTTCCTGGTTGATCGATACGCTGAATGATTTTTCTGGCTGCACTTTGCTATATTTGATAGAATCTTGATTAATATGTTTGTGTGTGCTTAAAGCATTGCGGATTTCGCGAGCAATTAGCTCCATTTCATCGTAAGATTTTTGGCTTTGGATCACAAAGGATACTCTATCCTCTTCATCGCTACCTCCGCCTAAAGAACCGCTGCTGCAATAACCGTTAACATGTAAGCCAGATTGAACTAACTCAAGATTCTTGTTCAAATCAGCTAATATTTTTTTGCATGTTTTTTTGCGCTTTTCAAGATCAATAAGTTTTATATAGATACCGTTTTTACTTCCGTTGCTAGATTGCAATGAAACAACGTAGTTACGTAAATAAGGCATACGCTTTACAACGTTTTCAATTTTACGAGCGTAATGATCAACATATGTAGCAGAAGCACCTGTTGGAGCATCCAATCTTAAAACGATATATCCAGTATCAGTTTCAGGCATTAAAGCGTGTGGCAAGTAGTATTTTGCGCATAAGAAGCCTATTGTAGCTAGTGTTGCGCACACAATTAGAATATTTTTGCTGTTATCAAGCGCGAATGTTAGCCAATGTTTGTATTTTTTATCTGTTAATTCAATCCATTTACGTGCTTTTTTCTGCCAATTTTTTTCTTTTGCGCTATGATCTATTGTTAGAATTCTTGAACACATCATTGGAGTTAATACAAGAGCTACGATGCCAGAAATAAGAACAGTTCCAGCTAGTGTAATTGCAAATTCTATAAAAAGCTTGCCTACAATACCAGACGCCATTGTAATAGGTGCGTACACAGCCATCAATGTAAGTGTCATAGCAACAACTGCAAACTGAATTTCTTTGATACCAGTAATAGATGCCTGCAGAGGCTTCATTCCTTTTTCCATATATCGATGTACGTTTTCTAATACAACAATAGCATCGTCAACAACCAAGCCAATAGCTAGAACAATAGCAAGCAATGTAAGCGTGTTAATTGTGAATCCGCATAGGTAGATCACGAAGAATCCACCAAAAATGCAGATAGGAATTGTAACCATAGGAATCAATGTCGATTTCCAAGAACGTAGGAACAACAAGATAACCAAGAACACGAATAAAATAGCTTCAAATATTGATTTGTAAACTGATTTGATTGATTTGTTAATTGTTTCAGAGCGGTCCATGGAAATATCTAGAGTTAGATTCTTTGGAATGCTTTTTTTAATTGATTCAATCTTTTTACGGATATTTTTTGCAGTTTCCATAGGGTTTGCTCCCTGCTGTGCTACAACACCCATCATAACGCAAGATTTGCCATTGTAACGTACTTTTGAATCTGGATCATCTGTGATCATTTTAATATCAGCAACGTCTTTAAGTCTTAGAACACCAGATTTATGATGTTTTACGACAATGTTTGCATAATCATCGATGTTTTTAGCAGCCTGGTCTAATGTGATAGCAAAGGCAATTTCGCGTTGTGTTGTATCTCCCAATGGCTTTTTAAAGCTGTTTTGAGCAATTGCTTCGCGCACTTCCTTTACAGTTAAATCATATGCATACAATTTCTCAGGTGAAATAATAGCATGAATCTGGAATGCGCCAGAATCACCACCGCCGCTTGCTCCGAAAATGTTCACGGAAGCTACGCCTGAGGTTGATTCAATTTGTCCTTTTGCTTGTCTTGTTAGTTGATCGGAAATTTCAGAAAGGTTGTATTTATCACCAAATGCAACAATTCTCATTAATTCTGTTTCATTAATCGCATCTTTGGAAATAACAGGGTCGCGCAGACCGTGTGGGAATGAATCTTTTGCTTTCATCATTCTATCACGTACATCGGCTGCAGCAGCATCAATATCTTTATCTTCTCTAAAATGAAGCGATACTACTGATTGACCTTTAGTAGTGAATGATTCCATGCTGTCTAATCCAGGAAGGCCAGCAAATGATTCTTCCAATGGAATGGTGATTTGTGATTCAACAACACCAGGACCAGCTCCTGGATATTCTGTTCTAACAGTAATTGTAGGAAAGTTCAGCTTTGGTAATTCACGTACGCTAAGTTGCTGCCAAGCTACTATACCAATTAATGCAATAACTAGATTTACAACAATTGCAAGGACTGGTCTTTTTATAAAAGTACCTAAACCACCAATTGAGTTTGATTCATCTTGTGTTGTTTTTGATTTTCTATTAAATATCTTGTTCATTTTGTGTCTCTTCAGTCTTTACGCTTTGACCATCGTATAGTCTATGTTGTCCGCTTATGATGATAGTTTCACCTTCTTCTAGACCTTCTAGAATTTCAACTTTCTGACCATCTTTTGGTCCAACTTTTACAGCAACACGTACTGCAATGCCATTTACAACTTTGTAAACATAGTTTACGCCATATGCATTTTCTACGGCTGTTTCTGGAACTGTTAGCACATTTTCTTTTGATCCTGTGTTTACCACAACTTGACCAATTTGTCCTGGAGATGCTGTTTTGCCATCTTCAATATTTAATGTTGCGCGTACAGCAATTGCGTTTGTTTCTGCGTCGATAACAGTTTCGTATGCGCTAAATGAGCAAGGAATTGGTAGTAAATGTCCATCTAGAGTTACTAAGATTTTAGATTCTTTGATTCTTTCAATACCGCCTAAGTTGCGCAATTCGCTTTCAGAAACTAGAAATTCCACCTGCAGGTTTTCCAAGTTTGTGATGCTTACTAGTTTTGTGTTGTAATTCACAGTTGCGCCAATGCTCTGATTTTGCAGCCCGATTATTCCATTAAACGGAGCTCTGATTTTATGTTTGTTCAAATTTGCACGTGCTTCCATTAAGTGACCTTGTGCTGTTTGGTAACGTGATTGTTGTTCGCTTAAATGGTTTTGAGTTTTGTAACCTTCAGCTACCATTGTTTCTGTCATTCGAAGCTTCAATTCTTCCTCGTTCTTTTTGCCAAGAGCGACCATGTATTTTCCTTCAGCTTCTGTTGAATCGAGTTCTAGAATGATATCGCCTTTTTTAACTAGCGATCCATCTTTTTTCATGCTTACGATTTTGCCTACAACTTCTGATGTTAGAACTACAGATTCTGATGTTCTGATTTTTCCAGTAAAAGTTCTTTTAATGTTGATTGAATCGCGTTTTACAACGTCTGTTGCAACTGGCATTTGTCCGTCGAAGAATGAATCCTTATTGCTATTCTTTATTATGTAGATGCATCCAGCTAGCAAAGCGATTATGATTAAAGCACTTATGCTAATTGTTTTTTTATCGCGTTTTTTAATTTGTTTTTTATAGCCTAACCAGTAAGCTTTTAGCCAAGATTTTAAAGGTTTCAGCTTTTTATTTAATGCTTTAATATGTCCTTGTAATTTTAATTTGCTCAGCAATTTCCTAATTTGCTGCGTGAGATTAAATTTGATCTTCATGTTAGTTATGTTAGCCTCAAAATAATATTTCTACAATATAGCATGTATTTTTGTGCTGTGCGTAGTTTTTAAGAGACACCCTTTCATACATAATATACATTGCCTTAATTTTGGTTAAAAATGTGTTGCTTTTTTAAGATGCAAATTATACAATGTAAGGCAAGAGAGTTTAATTATATTATGAAGAAGATGTTGTTTGTTTTGTCTAGCTTTTGTGCAATTTCAGCTTGCGCGAAAGGTGAGTTTTTAGTTGTTAGCGAAGAAGCTATTATGAACACAATTTTGCTAAAGGATTACAGAACTAAAATTAGGAAGTTCATGGAAAAGCTAGAAGAAGCTAAAATGAATGCTGAAAAAAAATTGAAAGCTTCTCGCGTGGCTTTGGAAAAAATAAAAAACACCCAAGAGTTTGCTAAAAAAGAGGCAGAATGGCAAAAGCAGGTGGAAGCTTATGAGCTTAAAGTGGCTACAATTAGCCAAGCTGCTGAAGAGGCTACAAAGGAATCTGGTGAAAAAATTAATGGTATTTTAAATGGCTTGCTATCAGATATCAGCAAAAAGCACGGTGGAAAAGCTATTTTTAAAGAAGGCGCACTAGCTTATTTGCCATCTGATTATGAAAATGTTACAGGGGAATTGGTGGAAACTTTGAACAAATCTCATAAAAGCATCAGCATTTCTCTTCCAATGGTATCATTAGATTAGTTTTTATGTTTTCTTTTTGAAAGGCTTATGATGTTTCGTGGAAAAAAAGGTGTTATAATTGGAGTAGCTAACGATCGTTCGATTGCGTGGGGTATTGCTGATTTTTTGCATAAAAATGGTGCGCAGTTAGCTTTTAGTTATCAACCTGGTGTTTTAGAATCTCGCGTACGTGCGTTAGCAGAGAGCGTGAATTCTCCTTTTGTATATGCATGTGATGGTGCTGAAGATTCTTCTATGGAAGAGTTTTTTGAAAAATTGGGCAGTACATGGGATTCTTTTGATTTTATGGTTAACGGAATGGCATTTGCTAATAAAGAAGAGTTAATTGGACGATATGTTGATACTACACGAGCTGGTTTTCTTAAAGCTATGGAAATTTCCTGCTATTCTTTTACAAAAAGTGTTGCATTATCTGAGCGTTTTATGAAAGATGGTGGGGCTTGTTTATCTCTAAGCTATTATGGCGCTGAAAAATGGATGCCTCATTATAACGTGATGGGTGTTGCAAAAGCTGCTCTTGAAGCTAGCGTACGTTATTTGGCTGCGGATATGGGTCCAAAGAAGATTAGGGTTAATGCAATTTCAGCAGGTCCTGTTAGAACGCTTGCTGCATCTGGTATTGGTGATTTTAGAGTTATCCTTGATTGGTGCTCTAATAATGCTCCTTTGCAGACTAATACTACAATTGAAGATGTTGGTAAGAGCGCTGGATATTTGTTAAGTGATTTATCTTCAAACGTGACTGGCGAAGTTTTGCATGTAGACGGTGGATATCATATTGTTGGAATGAAAAATCCTCTTGCTCCAGATGCTTACAAGGTATGAATGAAGTACTGAAAATATGGATATCAATCTTAAATCAAAAAAATTAGAAATAAAAACTCAAAAAAGAATTTGGATTAAACGGTTTTGTATTGGTTTTTTCACATTTACAGCTATTTCAAGCTTGGTTAACAGAATGGGACAAATTCCTAATTTACCTCCAAGTTATGAGATTACTTGGTATACTCGTCTTAGCTTAAAAACTCCTATATTTTGTACGTCTAGAAAGTTTGATCGCTCGCAATTTATGGATATTGTTGCATTACAAGATGCTTCAAACAATCATAGAGTTAAGAAGCTTAATATAGTTCTAGATAGCACGGTTAAATTTAGCTATATGCAAGCGCAAGAACTTGTTTCTATCATTATGAATTTTAGAAAAAATAAAAAAGAGGTTCATATTTGGGCAAATAGTATTAGTACTATGCCTGAATTTCTAATTTTTTCAGCGTGTACGAAAAGATATCTAAAATCTATTGAGGGCGTTGTTTGGATTAAGGGCTTTTCAATTGTAGGAGCATTTTATAAAAATTGGCTTAAGAAGAAAAAAATTGATGTAATTGGCGGACAAGGTGGTGATTATAAAGGTGGATTGAGTATCAATTGTTCCCATGGTTTTGATTACTATTTTGCATCTAACAGACGTTGTTTGATAGAGGATTTTGCGCAACAGGCGCGTATTTTGTTATCACAGATTTTAAATGTCAGTTGTTTGCAAGTTGAAAGCTGGATGCAAACTAGTTGGTTTAATTCTCATGAAGCTGTTGCTGCTGGGTTAGTTGATGAAATTGGTAATTATGAACGTTCTGCTAATGAGGTAGATTTGCAAGAGTATATTAATAGGTTGGTTCGCTATTCTAGGCATTTTAAAAATCTGGTTTTTGTAGTGAATATTGATTTTCCTCTAATGGGATACGTATGTGATTTGTTTGCACGTGAATTAACTGATATGGCTTATGATAATTCGATTAAGGTTGTGTTGTTGTTGATTGATTGTCCTGGTGGACAAGTTGAAGCTATTACCAAGATAGACCAAGCAATACAACTGATGCGCAAGCGAGGAAAATATGTTATTGCTGTTGTAGATAATCTTGCTGCTTCTGGTGGATATATTTTAGCAAGCGGTGCGGATAAAATTTTCACGCGTCAAGGTAGCGTAATTGGTTCGATTGGTGCGTATTACGAGGCGATGGATGATACACGCAGGTTGAAACACAAAGGCATAGATTTGGATAGAATTTATACTCATCATCCAGTTGATAATATTGATGAGCATTCAAAAGAGTTTTTGGATCGTAATTTACAAAAAGGCTATGCAGACTTTAAAGATCAAATTCGAGAGAGAAGAAAATTGAGTTATCCAGCAATTGAGGATATAGGAAATGGACAAGTTTTCTCAGGAGCAATCGCATACTCATTAGGTCTAGTAGATTCATTAGATGGTTATGCTGGAGCATTTGCTTTAATTGATTCAATGTTTAATCATGAGGCTTATGCTTTCATATTTATTCCAAACGAGTTTGTGATTCGTCGTTGGTTGAAAGATATTTAAGCTTGAAATGTGTATAAACTATAGCAAACGTTTTATTTATTGTAGATAATATACTTTATATAGGGTTGTTAAATATGATTGATAAAAATGGAGCATTGGAATTTTTAAATGATTTAGAAACTGGAAGAATTTGTATTATTGAAAAGCGTGGTGATGAGTTTGTTTTAAATGTTGAAAATAAAACAAAAGTTAACAAAATATTTGGAATTTTAGATATACAAAAGAATTTGGGTGATATAATTTATCGCGATAAAATTCCATTGCTTGAAAATATTGATCATTTTCGCATTGTGCCTGGCGCTATTGTTCGTCGTGGAGTTCATATTGAGCAAGATGTTGTTGTTATGCCTTCTTTTATCAATATCGGTGCTCATGTTGGTACAAAAACTATGATTGATAGTGGAGTTACAATTGGTTCTTGTGTGTATGTTGGAGCTCGCTGTCATATTTCTTCCAATGTTGTTCTAGCAGGTGTTTTAGAGCCATTTGGACAAATGCCAGTGGTTGTCGACGATGATGTGTTTATTGGCGCTCAATCGCTTGTGGCTGAAGGTGTTCATATAGGTAAAGGAGCAATTTTAGCTGCAGGTGTTCATATAACTTCGTCTACAAAAATTATCGATCGTGCAACTGGAAAAACATATGATTATGTGCCTGCTTATTCAGTTGTTGTGCCAGGTTGTTATTCTTGTGATACTCCACATGGAACTGTGTTTATTCAGTGTGCGTATATTGTGAAAACAGTTGATGAAAGTACTCGAAGTAAGACTAGCATCAATGATTTATTACGTCAGTCAGGAAATGGTTTGTAGAAACTAATAATTTGTTTTTAAAGTTAATATTTCGAGATTCCCAAAGTGGCTTTTGGTTGTATGGTCAAATTGATGAGTTAAAATTAGTGAGTTGTTAGTGTGTTGTATCGTGAGAAATCTGTTGGCTCTAAAATTGAGGATGGCCTTTGCAAAGTGTAACTATGTATACTTGAATTTTGTGTATAGTTGAAAATGATAAGAATTATATGGCACAAAGGTTCTAGTATCATATGAAAGCGGGAATCTAAACGATAGTGTGTATGCAATGAGTGTATGATGTATGATCTTTTGTTCTATTGATGCGGTTTTTGTATAAAATCAATAGGTGTCTCATAAGCTTTTATGATATTGATTTTATTTCAGAAGATTTAGATTGTTATTTCAAGACTTCCCTTAATTGTTAGTAAAACGTACAAAAACGTCTTTTCTATGACTTTATATGATTTCTCAATTATTCAAAACCAGCTGTATTTCGTGGAAGCTGATTGCTCCTTCTCTGATTAGACTGATGTTTTTTCCGGTTGCATCTACGATAGTAGATGGAATTTTACAAATACTAGAATCATCTTCAATTCCATCGAGTTTTAGAATTTCTTGTATTTTTGCAAATTCCATCAAAGGAGCTTGATTATGTATGTTAGCACTTGGCATCGTTATTGGTATATTGAGTTTGCGTATAATTTCTAGAAGAGTGTTGTGTTTTGGAATACGGAATCCTACTGTGCCATCAATTAATAATTTTGAATCTGATTTTTGATTTGCAATTATTGTTAATGCTCCTGGCATGAATTTTTTTGCAAGTTTTTTTATAACATCATTTATTATAATATCTTTGCTAGCTTGCTCTAGTGAGCTGTAATGTATTGGCAGTTTTTTTGTATCTGGTCTTTGTTTTATTGCGAAAACTTTTTCAACTGCAATTTTGTCATATGCGTTTGCTGCGATGCCATACAATGTGTCTGATGGCAAAATTACAATTTCTGAATTGCTGAGTTTCGAGCATATTCTATTAATATCATTCATTAAAATAATTATATATGGGTTGCTTGTTTTTGGCGATAGTTATAACATTTTAGTATGTATTTGTTACTTCTTTTTCTTGCTGGATGTGGAAATTTGGGTAATGAAGTAGCGCAAAATTCTGTTGCAAAAGTATCTTACGTATCCTCTAAAAAAAT
>DAHXLG010000129.1 GCA_027371775.1 bacterium | reverse complement strand
AGTATATATAAGATTGCATGCATACTCCCTTTAAGCATACTTCTAGAGGATATAATTTTTGAATATGGTTATATTTTTGAATGGATTTAATTTTTGAATATGAATATGATTTTGAATAAGATTATATTTTTGAATAGATATAATTTTTGAATATGGTTATGGATTTGAATAAGTTTATATTTTTTGAATGGATGCAATTTTTAAATATGATATGGTTTTGAATAAGATTATATTTTTTGAGCTGATGCAATTTTTGAATATGATATGATTTTGAATAAGATTATATTTTTTGAATAAGGTTATATTTTTTGAATGGATATAATTTTTGAATATGATTATATTTTTGAATAGATTCAATTTTTGAATATCAATATAGTTTTGAATAAGATTATATTTTTGAATAGATATAAATTTTGAATATGGTTATGATTTTGAATAATGTTATATTTTTGAATGTATACAATTTTTGAATATGAATATGATTTCGAGTAAGATTATATTTTTGAATAAGGTTATATTTTTTGTCAGGAAGTATGCATAAGATTGCTTGCAATCTTATGCATACTTCTAGAGGATATAATTTTTGAATATGATTATAATTTTAAATAA
>DAHXLG010000128.1 GCA_027371775.1 bacterium | reverse complement strand
GGGATTCCCGGGATCTCCGCCGATATTCCGCGAACTGAGTCGAGCCTTGAAACCAGCGGTCTGTGTCGAGTATATTGGACGTGATGCATGAGGGATTGATCGGAGGGCTCGATTCGCAAAGTCGTGTTCATATCCGACGGCGGTTGCGCCGGAGCATGCTGGATTTGCCTGAGAAGGGAAACATGGACAAGGTGACTCTTTCTTCCGATTATCTTCCGATGCCGAAAGACAAATTCGCATCGAAGAGCCCCTGCTGTAGGGTCACGAAGTCGAATCGAAATGAAGTGGGGGATTATTGTGCATCACCGGGGACTCGAACCCCGAACCCACTGATTAAGAGTCAGTTGCTCTACCAATTGAGCTAGTGATGCAGGGCTTACAATATAGTTTTCGGGAGGCGTAAAATCAATCTGAAAAAATCTTCTGTGCGTGTCCCAGAAGGATGGCATGGCAAACTTCAGAAAGGAATAGTATGAAAAAGACTAAGGCAAAACCGAAAGTCGAGAGGAAGTCCCCACAAGGACGCTCCGCCAACGATTACAGCACCGAAACGCATCTCATTTATGGGAAAGGGTACACGGAGAAATGGGACTATTCACACCATCTGGTCCCG
>DAHXLG010000127.1 GCA_027371775.1 bacterium | reverse complement strand
ATGGTTATGAAAATGAAAAAAAAAAGATGAAAAAAATTTACTTAAAAGAAAAGATTAAAGTTAGATGAAAAAAAGAAAAAAAGGATCAAAAAAAAAGATAAAGAAAAAGATCAGATCCAAATGCTTGAAGAAAAAAGAAGAAAAAAAACGACGTATACCTATACATGGTTCAAAAAGAAAAAAAAGAAATGGAAAAGGTCAGGTGACAGATAGGCGATGTGTGTGACTGCAAATCTCATTGAGGCAGGTTCGAATCCTGTTCTGACCTGAAGGAGAAAAAGAAATGAAAGAAAAGAAAAAAAAAGAAGAAAAGGGAAAAAGAAAAGGAGAAAAAGGAAGAAGAAAAAAACGAACAGAAAAGGTAAAAAGAGAAGATAGGAATAAAAGACGAGAAGTACATAATGGAAAAGGAAGGGTGAAAAGAAGAAGAACAAACGAAAGATATGTGGGAAGACGATGGGGAGAAAGAGTGAAGACGCGAAAACCAAGTAGAACAGGAGCAAACCGAAATAGAGGAAGGAAAAAAGAAGGAAAAGGAGGAAAAAAAGGATCAAAAAAAAAGATAAAGAAAAAGATCAGATCCAAATGCTTGAAGAAAAAAGAAGAAAAAAAACGA
>DAHXLG010000126.1 GCA_027371775.1 bacterium | reverse complement strand
ATATGGTTTAAGTTGTTCTAGATAAAGCGTGCAGTATGACTTAAACTATATATCTAAAACATACTAAAGTATATAGCTATAGCTTTGCGGTATAATTTTTATACTTTTTATACTTTTTTATACTTTTTCAAAAAATTGAATTTTTAAGCAATATGCATATTCCTAGAATACTATAGGTACATGCTAATGTAGACTGCTAGACTCTTGCGGTATAGTTTTTAAAAAAATCAAATTTTTCAAACAGTATGTATACCCATGATCCTTGCTGTACTTTTTTATACTTTTTCAAAAAATTGAATTTTTAAGCATGTTCTAAAAGGAAATTCTAACGCTACATGCTACTACATACAGCTAGATCCTTACGGTATACTTTTTTCAAAAACTTGATTTTTCAAGGTTCTAGATGTATGCTTCCTAAACATTTGCTTGCAGAATAAAGAAATATATCCACACTGTCTCTTGCTGTATAATTTTTATACTTTTTCAAAAAATTGAATTTTTAAGGTTCTATAAGTATGCATCCGTGAGTAGGCTTGCACCGGAGGAGAGCAAGCAAATATATCCATCCGATCCTTGCAGTATAGTTTTCATACTTTTTCAAAAAACTTGAGCATGTAC
>DAHXLG010000125.1 GCA_027371775.1 bacterium | reverse complement strand
TAATAAAATAAAATGATTCAATGACTATAAGGATTTAGAGTGAATGTTTTTTATATCATTTGCAATATAAAATATTCATTAAAAAGTACTTTTAGCTCTAGAAAAATAATTAAATATTAAAACAATTTAAATAATTTAATAATAAAATAATTTATCATTAAATAAATTTAATTAATTAAATTATATAATCAATGAATTAATTTAAATATTTTATCATTAAAAAATATTTATTCTTTTTTATATTTATCATATTATATTTTTATCTAGTTTTATAATATTTTTATTATATATAAATAAATCATATGAGATAAAATACCATCTTTTTATTTTTTTGTAAACTCAATTAATATATGTTAGTTTAATATAATAGTATTTCTAAAAATTAGTTATAATTAAAATTTCATTTGTTCAATAAATTATTTTATGTATTGTATCTAATTAAAATAAATATTTAAATTAATTTGATTCAATATTAATTTAATTTTTTCCCTAAAAATGTTTTTTTTTGTTTATTTTAATTATTTAATATAATATCTTACGTATCAAAATAATCAGAATTTATTTAAATCTTTTTTAAATTTAATTTAAATATACTCATAATTTGCTATTTTGATAAATTTT
>DAHXLG010000124.1 GCA_027371775.1 bacterium | reverse complement strand
CGGCCCGTTCCGGCCAACCCAAAATTATCTGCGAACCGAATCGGCTTCGTTCCCCGTGCCACCTTCGCTTCGCTCATCCTTATCGTACCGCGAGCGCGTCGCGTACAACACCACGCGAAACACAAACAGCCCCAACAGCAGCAGCGCAATCGTGCGCACCGGCCCGCCGTCGAGCGTCCACCAGGCCAACGCCGCCAATACCAGCAGCAAAAAAACCGCCGTTGCCGCCTTCTGCGCCTGCCCCATGCCTTGCCGCCTCACGCCCACCGCGCGCCCGTCGCGCCCGGCTCAATACTGGTGCACAGGGGAGGATTCGAACCTCCGTAGCTCCAAGGAGCGGCAGATTTACAGTCTGCTGCCATTAACCGCTCGGCCACCTGTGCCCATCTTTGGGAACTCAGCCCACCCGCGCCCGCTTGCGCTCTCCGCTCCAGAGCAAACCTGTCCCTTGGGCCTCTGCGCTTCTCTGCGCTGCATCCAAGGGGAACGGGAATGACTGCGAGGGGTGGTCGCCCGCCTGCATTCCGCCTACGCTGGAACGCCGCCGGGCACAACACTGAATCCGTGCAACCCAATCGATCCGTACAACCTGAACTTCGATCCGTACAGTCTAATATCCGTACA
>DAHXLG010000123.1 GCA_027371775.1 bacterium | reverse complement strand
TGGCCATCTTCCGCCTTTCGCCGAATCCGTTCCGCCTGCATCGCCACCCACGTCCGCAGCGCAAATCCACACAAAACCAGCACCGGCAACAACCGCAGCGGAACCGCTTTGCCAAAAACCTCCACGGCATCGCTGCTCAACGTCGTCCAGGCCACCACCCCCAGAACCACATACAGCGCCAGAGCCACTCGATACTTCCGCTCCACGCGCCCGCTTGCCGGCATCCGTCCTGCCTTCTTCCCGCTGCCTTTTGCTGGTGCACAGGGAAGGATTCGAACCTTCGTAGTCCCAAAGGACGGCAGATTTACAGTCTGCTGCCATTAACCACTCGGCCACCTGTGCCCATCTCGTCCATCCCACCCGGCTTCCTCACTTGCGCGCATCGAAAAGAAACCGGATTCCTGCCGGCCTTCCTGTTCTGCGCCTCTGTGGGGTCACCGCGAGAGGATGCTGCCTGTCGGATCGAATCCTGCCCATCCCGCCAGGCACTTCAAAAACCTTGTGCCACTCCGCGTCCACTCCGAATCGTCCCTGCCGGATGCTCCACTCCACATCCTCCGCAATCGACGCGCACTACCCAATTCCCTGCAAACTTCGCTGGAGCTGGCGAAGGGATTTGAACCCCCGACCCA
>DAHXLG010000122.1 GCA_027371775.1 bacterium | reverse complement strand
ATATCCTTTTATTTTACATTTTATCTTTAATTTTTTTTCTCATTTTTATATTATTTTATTTTCTCATTTTATCTTTGTATCATTTTATTTTTTATCTTATTTTTGTATCGTTTTATTTTTTCATTTTTATATTATTTTATTTTATTATCTTATTTTCGTAGTTTTATCATCTCGTTTAGTCTTTAAATTATTTTATTTTTTCATCTTTGTATCATTTTATTTTCTCATCTTTGTATCATTTTATTTTCTTATTTTATCTTTGTATCACATTATTTTCTTATTTTATCTTTGATTTTATTTTCTTTTTATATCCTTTTATTTTACATTTTATCTTTAATTTTTTTTCTCATTTTTATATTATTTTATTTTCTCATTTTATCTTTGATTTTATTTTCTCATTTAATCTTTGTATTATTTTATTTTTATCTTTATATTATTTTATTTTCTTATTTTTGTATCAGTTAATTTTTTCATCTTTATATCATTTTATTTTATTCCACAAGGGTATGCTTATTTTTAACTAAGCATGTTTCATGTCGCAGCAGAAAAAAGTCTATCATTTGATTTTCAGCTTTATATTATTTTATTTTCTTCCACAAAAGTTTAAAGTGTATGTATACACTAAAAGCAA
>DAHXLG010000121.1 GCA_027371775.1 bacterium | reverse complement strand
TATCATTTGATTTTCAGCTTTATATTATTTTATTTTCTTCCACAAAAGTTTAAAGTGTATGTATACACTAAAAGCAATTCGTGCATTAGAATCTTTGTATTATTTAATTTTTTCATCTTTATATTTTTTTTATTTTTTTTTATCTTTGCATCAATTAATTTTTTCATCTTTATATCTTTATATGATTTTATTTTCTCATTTTATCTTTCTATTATTTTATATTACCATCTTTGTATCATTTTATTTTCTCATTTTTATATTATTTTATTTTTTCATTTAATCTTTGTATTCTTTTATACTCTCATCTTTCTATTATTTTATATTCTCCATTTTTTGTATCATTTTATTTTCTCATTTTTTTATCTTTATATTCTTTTTTTTTATCTTTGTATTAATTAATTTTTTCATCTTTATATCATTTTATTTTCTCATCTTTATATGATTTTATTTTCTCATTTTATCTTTGTATTATTTTATATTCCCATTTTTGTATCATTTTATTTTCTTATTTTTCTATCATTTTATTTTTTCATTTAATCTTTGTATCATTTTATACTCTCATCTTTGTATTATTTTATATTCCACATTTTTTGTATCATTTTATTTTCTTATTTTTGTATCATTTGATTTTCATT
>DAHXLG010000120.1 GCA_027371775.1 bacterium | reverse complement strand
TACAATAATAAAAAATTATATCACAATATAAATATAAAAAATAATAAAATTAATATGATAATAAAATTGTATAATATTATAATAATAAACTAATAAGATAATAAAAAGATATGATAATTAAATAATATAATTTAAATATCATAATAAAATGATAATAATGAAATAATATAATAATAAAAAACCATAATAATGAAATACTATAATAATAAAATTTCATAATAATTAAATAATACAATAATAAAATGACACGATACTAAAATGATATAATATTAAAATAATAAAAATATTATAATAATATAAAATATTTTAATAAAGTAATATGATGATAATAGTATAATAAAAATAATATGATGATAAAATAATAACATAATACACCATAAAAAATATAATAATAATAGATAATATCATAAAATGATATGATAATATAAATATATATTATTAGAATAAAATGATATAATAATAAATCAACATAATAATAAAAGTTAAAATAATAAAATAATTTAATAATAAAATAATATGATAATAAAATAATATATTAATAAAATAATATGATAATAAAATGATATGATTATATGATAATAAAACTATATAATGATAAAATATTATTACGATATAATAATAAGATAATAAATATTCATA
>DAHXLG010000011.1 GCA_027371775.1 bacterium | reverse complement strand
ACATGACTGACGCTCATGCACGAAAGCGTGGGGAGCAAACAGGATTAGATACCCTGGTAGTCCACGCCCTAAACGATGTCAACTGGTTGTTGGGCAACTTGCTTGTTCAGTAACGAAGCTAACGCGAGAAGTTGACCGCCTGGGGAGTACGGTCGCAAGATTAAAACTCAAAGGAATTGACGGGGACCCGCACAAGCGGTGGATGATGTGGATTAATTCGATGCAACGCAAAATACCCATGACTATCGGCTCGTGTTTGTTACCGCATCGCTCCTCTCAAAGCAATGCCATGCAATCTAACCCAGTATCTCAGAAAGCCGGTCGTAGTCCGGATTGTTCTCTGCAACTCGAGAGCATGAAGTCGGAATCGCTAGTAATCGCGGATCAGCAGGTTCGCTCTACACACCCTATGTATTCAGGTGCGAGTACCCTCGCGGGTGGGTTTCCCCATTCGGACATCTCCGGATCAACGCTCGTTTGTCAGCTCCCCGAAGCTTTTCGCAGACTACCACGTCCTTCATCGCCTCTCAGTGCCAAGGCATTCACCAAATGCTCTTAATTGCTTATTTACATACTCAGCTATATTTCTTCTTTTTCGAATAAACTTTCCATGCGATCAATCTAACCAATCTTAGGCCCTATATGTAATTAGGAATCGGTATAAAATGATCCCTGCTACCTTGAAATATCACTTTTTAGGCTAATATTTAAGGCTAAAGCACTCTCAGTGGTTTTCTGAATATGTAGCAAACATATAAGCAGTTTCGTAAGAGATACCTTATTCCGCAGGCACGCACTTTTAAGTTTAAACGTCGTTAAAACACTGGTTCAGCTAATTTGGTGAGTCGTCATCAGACTCTGTTCGAATAGTACAAATTAACCTAGCAGGTCCTCTTATGTCATATAATTATATTTATATATAAACGCAAGCTGCTTCAAAAGAAACAACATAAGCGTCTGGTGACTTACCTGCCGTGTTTTAACATTTTTTGTTTAAAACTTTATCATCAACTTTTTTATTTAAATTTTCTTTCTTACTGGTGGAGGTGACCGGGATCGAACCGGTGACCTCATGCGTGCAAAGCAAGCGCTCTCCCAACTGAGCTACACCCCCACAATTTTTTTGACATATCTTAACAAAGTTAACGCATGCTGTTCCATTCGTTTCAAACGAATACGGTGGTGGGCCAGAGAGGACTTGAACCTCCGACCCCACGCTTATCAAGCGTGTGCTCTAACCAGCTGAGCTACTGGCCCATCTGGAAGCCTATGATTTTAATTTACGCATCCAGCGATATACACATATCGCAAGTGCTAACGTAAAACGTCAGCGAAAAAATATTTCAAAACCCTTGAATACAAAACATATATCAAAAATTCTTAATACTTCTTCTAGAGACCCAAAAGACCTCAAAGCTTGGGAAAATTCCAAGCAGCGCAAACAGAACGAAGCCTATGTTAGAAAAAAGCTTCATACAAAACATTATCCGAAAACAATGCATTGATATTAAAGCCCTAATTCTAACTCTCGTGCTAAAATCAGTGCAAGAAAAATGTATAAGAGATAACAACGCCAGTTGCCCTTCCCTAGAAAGGAGGTGATCCAGCCGCAGGTTCTCCTACGGCTACCTTGTTACGACTTAACCCCAGTTACCAATCTCACCTTAGCCTACTGCCTCCTTGCGGTTAGCTCATAGTCTTTGGGTGAAACCAATTTCCGTGGCTTGACGGGCGGTGTGTACAAGACCCGTGAACGTATTCACCGCAGCGTGCTGATCTGCGATTACTAGCGATTCCAACTTCATGTTCTCGAGTTGCAGAGAACAATCCGAACTGAGACGACTTTTCAAGGATTGGCTCAGGGTCACCCCTTTGCAACCTATTGTAGTCGCCATTGTAGCACGTGTGTAGCCCAGCTCATAAGGGGCATGAGGACTTGACATCATCCCCACCTTCCTCCAGTTTATCACTGGCAGTCTCTCCAAAGTTCTCAGCATTACCTGTTAGCAACTGAAGATAGGGGTTGCGCCCGTTAAAGGACTTAACCCAACATCTCACGACACGAGCTGACGACAGCCATGCACCACCTGTGCGAAGTCCGGCCGAACCGAAACTCTGATCTCTCAGAGCGATGACTTCCATGTCAAGAGCTGGTAAGGTTTTTCGCGGATTATCGAATTAAACCACATGCTCCACCGCTTGTGCGGGTCCCCGTCAATTCCTTTGAGTTTTAGTCTTGCGACCGTACTCCCCAGGCGGATTGCTTATCGCGTTAGCTTCAACACCGAGAACTATTCATTCCCGACGTTTAGCAATCATCGTTTAGGGCGTGGACTACCAGGGTATCTAATCCTGTTTGCTCCCCACGCTTTCGTGCCTCAGTGTCAGTAGTGTTCCAGAAACTCGCCTTCGCCTCTGGTGTTCCTCCTCATATCTACGAATTTCACCTCTACATGAGGAATTCCTGTTTCCTCTCCCACACTCAAGTTTTTCAGTATCAGATGCATTTTTGAGATTGAGTCCCAACCTTTAACACCTGACTTAAAAAACCACCTACGCACCCTTTACGCCCAATTATTCCGAGCAACGCTTGCTCCCTTCGTCTTACCGCGGCTGCTGGCACGAAGTTAGCCGGAGCTTCTTTTTCGGTTACCGTCATTATCTTCACCGACGAAAGTACTTTACAACCATATGGCCTTCATCATACACGCGACATCGCTGGATCAGGGTTGCCCCCATTGTCCAAAATTCCTCACTGCTGCCTTCCGTAGAAGTCTGGGCCGTATCTCAGTCCCAGTGTGGCTGGCCATCCTCTCAGACCAGCTACGGATCGTCG
Source organism: bacterium (assembly GCA_027371775.1). Lineage (GTDB taxonomy): Bacteria > Pseudomonadota > Alphaproteobacteria > CAJXXZ01 > DAHXLG01 > DAHXLG01. Next base: position 22,737 of record DAHXLG010000011.1, on the reverse strand, counting down.
ACTTGGTAGGCCATTACCCCACCAACAATCTAATCCGATATAGGCTCCTCCTTCAGCGATGAAGTCAATAACACTTACTTAGAATATGTCTTGCATAAACCAAGAAAGCATTATCTCTATCACCTTTCCTCTTTCGAGCTTATGGGGTATTACTCACAGTTTCCCATGGCTATCCCCCTCAAAAGGGCAGATTCCTATACATTACTCACCCGTTTGCCACTAGAGCAACTACTAAGTAGCTACTCCCGTTCGACTTGCATGTGTTAAGCGTGCCGCTAGCGTTCGCTCTGAGCCAGGATCAAACTCTCAAAAAAAGACGTTAATATTGTACAACTTTTGGTGCTTAGCACCATAGTTCCAATGCCAACGTTTATTAAACATTTGCAAACCATAACGGTTAGCTATGTTTGAGAGACTTATTTAAAATAAGTCTTTAAAATCTATAAATGAATTTCAGCCATCCAAAAGGACAAGCTAAAAAATTCACATTGACAACTGGCTTTGTTATCTCTTATACGAAAAACTTAAATCAGAACTGGTCAAACACAGAACCCCGAAAGCGTTCAAGAACACTTAACTTCGTTCTGTTTTCCAACCTAACGATTTAATTATGACTAAAAATTAATGTTTCGTCAACACCCCCATGCAAAAAAAAAGAAAAACGCTCTGATAAAAATATATATATGGCTTTAAAGCTCTAAAACAAGAAATAAGAAGATTAAAAAATAATTTATTTGTTTGTGTTAAAATATTAAAAAAAATATTATTACTGCAAATAATTTTCAAATTTGTAGGAGCACCAGAGTAGGATCAAAGGCATGGAACACTACATCAGGTACGAAAGCGTGATGAGCAAGCAGAATTAGATACCATGATAGTCGCTAAACGATGATTATTTTCTATCTATTGAAAAAATTTCATACACCGCTTAAAAAACTAAATTGAGCTAAACACTAATGCTTACAACATTTATCAATACAAGGCCCCAAACAATGGTTCCAATAACATTTATCAATACCAGGTCCTAAACAATACCATTTTGAATTAACATAAGAAACTGCTGTGCATTATCGTCCACTCGCAACGCATTTGACAATATTTTTGATTCAACAACGTTGCTTAAATCTGCAAGAGTAAAGTTAAAAGTATCAGCAACTGCTTTGTCTTTTCTCCAAATTTTTTTTCATAAAAACACTATGCTCCAATATTTCTTTTCTTTTAGCATTTACTATTGCCTGGTCTTCAAACTCATCATCGGCAATATGCGGCAACTTACCCCCAGCAACTTCATCCCATGAGTTATCAATATCAATAAACACCCTATATAACAAAAAATTATATTTTGAATATATAAAAGCAATCAGAGAAATTAAAGTAAATGATACATCATCATAGCAATTAGCAAAATCAAATTCCAATATATCTGTGTAATTTTGCAAGACTAATCTTGCCATTGCTTCTGACAAAATCTCGTCTGTTAAATAGTAATCTCCTTAAACTCAAAAAACAAAACATATCATGCGCATTTTGAATAATTTTTAAGTGAAACTAATTGTTTTGTCAAAAAATTCACAAATACAAAAAACCATATAGATTGCACAACTACACGTTTTTAATAAGAATGTTATTATATGATTAAAGAAATAGTCGAAATTATAAAACTTGCCATAAGACTAAGCATAAACAATCAGATAATTCCGATAATAATATTTGCATTTATGGGCTACTGTTATGAAAATCATGATATTCGCTTAAGACACATCCTATTTTTAACATTCGCCATTAGCTGCGCAAACATTTTTGGCTCAATCATAGAAAGTATTACAAATACAAAAAATGAATGGCAAAGACTAAATAACGAAATGCACACAAAAAAACTGTTTTTTTATGCTTCACTAATCTTTATGCCAATATTAGGAACATGCATATACTATATCTCTCCAACTAGCAGAATCATCGTTTCGCTTGCAATATTGGGAACTTACCTTTATCTAAAAATGAAGCAAGATCAGTGGCTGCTAAGTGCAATATTGCTATCTGCAATTGCTTCTATTCCTTCCTTAATTGGATCATCAATGCGTCTTGGACATTTAAATACAGGATCAATAATACATTTTGGCGCATTTGGAGTCTCATTCTGTTACGTTTTTATGATAAACACAGTAAGAGAATATCTAAGCTATGAAAAAGACCTGCACAACAACACAATCTCAAATGCTATATTTTTTGGCCGAAACATTTCCTTCATCTACACATTGCTTTTTACATCATCTTTGATTTACATCACATTTGCTTCAGCAATCGTTGCTCTACTTGCATTAATAATCGAATTAGTTATGACCGCAAAACTTAACTTATTCGATATAGAATCATGCCAAACCTGGCTAGCCATTCAAAACTATATTGTTATATTGCTATTGATTGGCGTACTATAAAGCATGACTAAAAGATTAATTTGTCTGGATACCGAAACAACAGGCTTCAGTCATGAATATGATCGCATTATTGAAATTGGATGCGTTGATATTACTAATGGCTGGGAAAAACGCGAATCATTTCAACGCTATATAAATCCGGAAAGATCAGTGCCATCTGCAGCAATGGAAGTTCATGGATTGAGCCAAGAGTTTCTAAAACAATTTGATCCATTCCCAGCTCACATAGATGATTTTTTAGAATTTATAGAAGGCGCGATCCTTATTATACACAATGCAAATTTCGATATTTCATTTTTGAACGCTGAATTAAAAAGATACTCAAAAGATCCTTTAAAAAACGAAGTGATTGACACACTTAAATTAGCAAAAGAACAATTTCCTGGTAAAAAAGTGAATTTAAATGCTCTAAAAGATTATTTTAATATAAACATCCAGCGCGAATATCACGGAGCATTGCTAGATTCAGAAATTCTTGCACAAATATACATAGCAATGCATACAACACAAACTGGTCTAGAATTAAAGACAACACAAATTACGGTTTCAACAGAGCCTTCAAAAAAATTATTGATACTATCTCAAGAAGAAATTACAGAAAACAATGCAATCATCAACAGCATAAAAAAGGCAATATGAAATGATAAATATAACAATTGACCAAGATACCCAAAACCAACGGGTAGATATAGCATTGTCTAAAACAACTGAATTTTCTCGCAGCATGATTCAAAAACTTATTCATGCACAAAAAATTCAATGCGATGGCCAAATCGTGAAAAAGGCAAATGCAATAACAGCTCTTGGACAAAATTATCAAATAACAGAGCCAGAACAAAATATTGAACACATAGAACCAGAGGAAGGTCCGCTTGAAATATTGTTTGAAGATGAGCACATCATCGTACTTAACAAAGATGCTGATTTAATTGTGCATCCTGGCGCTGGAAATCCTAATGGCACTTTAATTAACCGTCTTGCTTATTATGTAGCGCAAAAAAATGAATCGCTTTCTGATTGTAATGGACCACAAAGATTAGGTGTGGTGCATCGTCTTGATAAGGGAGTAAGCGGATGTATCATAATCGCAAAAACAAACGCAAGCCATATTGAATTGAGCAGGCAATTTCAAGAACGCGAGATTCAAAAAGAATACTTTGCATTATGTTACGGTAAGATGGCTCAAAATGTTCCAGAAGGAAAAGAATATGAAGGCACAATGGAAGATCACATAGGACGCGCAAAACATGACAGAAAAAAAATGATGTGCTATAAAGATGATTTTTTTGTAAAGCAAAAAGATGAAGACGATCTAGAACCCTCTCATGGCAAACACTCAATGATGGATTACAAAATAGTCAACTGTTTTCATATAGGAGACAAACTAAAACAAAAAACAGCAATAAATAGCATACTAGAATCACCTTTGAGTCAACAGAAAACAGACGAATCCTCAAATGAAATTAGATTAGCACCAGAAATCAAATTTTCTCCCATTAGAAGCCGACCAACTTCCGCCGAACTAGCTTCACCCGCTGGATTTATTGCATTAGTACAATGTCATCCGCATACAGGACGCATGCATCAAATTCGCGTACAACTATCATCACGAAAACTGCCAATCATAGGAGACACAACATATGGCAACAAACAACACAAGCAACTTTGCGAAATTTTGGGTAATCGAATTGCGCTTCATGCAAAGGCCATTTCATTCATGCATCCAATAACAAAAGAATCAATGCATATTGAAACTGAACTCCCAGAAGAGTTCATGAAAATTATGAGCTATTAGCTTTTTTTCACTTGAATTTTAAACCATTTCTGATATATCACGATACGCATATATATCGAAAATAGAAAAGATCGAATCAAACCTTAGATCATTTGACGAGCTATTTTCATTGTATCTAAATCATACATGCTCATGTGTATATATTCTCACCGAATTAAATCATTAATAAGCATGAAATCCACTAAAGTACATGCAAAATAGGATTATGATTGATTGTTTAGACAAAAATATTTATCAGGCAATCTTTAGGATGTAAAAACGCCATCAACATAACCATACTCACTTGGACCAATAATCCTACTCCTTGCCAATCAAAAGCTCCTTCTATCTATTAGCAATAAAAACCTGCAAGCGAAGAAGCGCATTTCTATAATACAATAATACTCACTTGGACCAATAATCCCAGACTGTAACAATGACTTGAAAGGCTTCTATCTATTAGCAATAAAAGCCTGCAAGCGAAGAAGCGGCCATTTCATAAGCAAAAAGCTCATTGAAGAATTTCACAAACTAATCAACAACCTCTGCCTTTTTCTATAACTAATAAGAATGAACGTCCGCAGAAAATATTCTTAAAACACAGTTCTATAATTGAACGCAATATTTTACTCCAATCACGTTAACCGAGCATAGCATTTATAAATTTCCAATACTTCATATGCTCATGTGGTTTAAAAAACAGCTCAAAAATATTTCCCAAACTCATCCTTATTCCTTTTTCATTTCCAACACCTTATGCTCATAAAATGTACTTGGAAATAAATTTAATTAACTTAATCTAACATAAGCAAGTTCGAAAAAACACAGAAAATTGACTCTATTGGTTGGATATATAATTGGTTCAGAAAATAGTTTGTGAAGTTATGAATATCTATTTTTTTTCAATCACAGATAATGGCTATAGCTTCTAAAATTTGGAAATAAATTGCGTTTCTTAACATAAGCAAGTTCGAAAAATGACAAAGAAAAAATCTTTCAGTCATTTGTTAATTATATACTTGGATCATAAAATCTTGTGATTAGTTAGAAAATCATTTGTTAACTTATGCATGTTACCAATGCTTTCTAAATGGATATCCTAACTAGAACTACGCATATCCCATAACTTACCAAATAGTTTCAATCGCTTATTTTTATTGCAAAAAGTATATGTACAAAGAACGATATTCCAGCTAATCACGGCAAAATTACAATATCCTTGCGTGAAAAAGCTCAAAAACCCACATCGATTACTTGATGATTTTTGTAATCTGACCGGCTCCAACTGTTCTTCCGCCTTCACGAATAGCAAACTGTAGACCCTCTTCCATAGCAACTGGGCTCAAAAGCACCACACGCAATGCTGCGTCATCACCTGGCATAACTAAATCTTTGCCGATAACTTCTTGCACTTCACCTGTTACGTCAGTTGTTCTGAAATAGAATTGCGGACGATAGTTCTTCATGAACGGTGTATGACGTCCACCTTCTTCTTTGCTTAAAGCATAGATCTTAGCTTCAAACTCTGTGTGTGGAGTGATGCTACCTGGCACTGCCAAAACTTGTCCTCTTTGAACTTCGTCTTTTTCAATACCACGCAACAAGAAACCTGCATTATCGCCACATTGTGCTTCTGTTAGGTTCTTTCTGAACATTTCAATACCAGTTACAACAGCTTTCTTTGTTGCTGTTAAACCAACAATTTCAACTGTCTCTCCAACCTTCAATGTGCCAGCTTCTACCAAACCAGTTACCACTGTACCACGACCTTGGATGCTGAACACATCTTCAACGGAAGCTCTAAATGGCTTGTCTAATGCGCGCTGTGGTTGTGGAATGTATGAATCTACTGCTTCCATCAACTTCAATATAGCTGCTTTACCATAATTCTCAGGATCTTTTGCTTCAAGAGCACATAGAGCAGAACCTCTGATAATTGGAGTATTTGCTCCATCAAATCCACGCTTGGAAAGCTCGTCTCTGATTTCTTCTTCAACAAGTTCCAACATATCAGCATCATCAACCATATCACACTTGTTCAAGAACACAACGATGCTTGGAACTCCAACCTGCTTAGCCAACAAGATATGTTCTTTTGTCTGAGGCATAGGACCATCAGTTGCAGACACAACTAGAATAGCTCCATCCATTTGTGCTGCACCTGTAATCATGTTCTTCACATAGTCAGCGTGACCTGGACAGTCAACGTGAGCATAATGTCTATTCGCCGTTTCATATTCAACGTGCGCGGTGCTAATTGTAATACCGCGTGCTTTTTCTTCTGGCGCCGCATCAATTTGGTCGTATGCCTTAAACACGGCTCCACCTGTTTCTGCCAAAACCTTTGTGATCGCCGCTGTAAGGGATGTTTTACCATGGTCAACGTGTCCAATTGTACCTATATTACAGTGCGGCTTATTTCTTTGAAAATCTTCCTTTGCCACTTTTAATCTCCTTCTCAAGCGCCTCTGAAGTTATATTACGAGCGGGTGATGGGAATCGAACCCACGTGGCCAGCTTGGAAGGCTGGAGCTCTACCATTGAGCTACACCCGCATATTGGCGTGGAGAGAGCAGGATTCGAACCTGCGTAGACTCTCGTCGGCAGATTTACAGTCTGCTGCCATTAACCGCTCGGCCATCTCTCCAATTTCCGTAACTACAGAAAGCGTATGAGCTAATCATCTTTGTTTTATATGTTTTTGTCAATATGATCGATTAAAGTTACTAATGCACAGAGCTTTCAAACATACAATGTTATATTTTTTTAAACAACTTATTAAACAACTTACTAAAATCCATAACACCAAGATTAAATTTTTCAGGCTCATAAACTTTTATCTATCCTCGTATATTCCAACAATACAATTGACTAATAAATAGAACTCACCTTCAATTACATACATGTATATATGCTTGTGCGCTTTTATCATTGAATTACTTGGATTATTATTATTCTTCAAAAAAACTGGATCTTAGCCTAAAACTCCTAGGAATCTTATATTTCACAAATACTTATAATTGCCGCATAGTCTGATTTATAGAGCATAGAAACATCTAAAGAATTCATAACAGCTTTCAATAAATTATCGTATCTTAAGATTCTAAAACCAGTTTTTTCTCTCAAAAATTCTACTATAAAAGAATAAACTTTTAATCTGTAGGATTGATATTATTTAGAAGAAAATTGAAAAGATTTAATATGCCTTCTTCTTTCGATAATAGTAAATATTTTTCTTGATACGTAATTCATTTTTTCATTCCATAGATTGATGAATATTCATCAGAAACAAAAACTCTAATATTATTGAAAAACATCTTTTTCTTCTTCAACACTCATAAAAAAAAGAAATAAATCACTATCGATTTACATTTTGATAAAAACGCTGCATTCTTGTGTATTCGATATAATTGCTCAAAAAGCCAAAAAATAGGGCAAATAATTCATAAAAAAAAGATAGATCAATCGGTTTGTTTTACCAATCAAGGTTTTAAGCTTCTTGAGGATAATAATGATGCTCTTTCTTCCAAGCCTCTATCTTATCAAAAACACTTAATATTTGCTGCTGGTAATGAGAAAAAGAATCTAAATATTTTATAGCAAACTCAATAGTATCTTCATACCCATAATTGAAAAAATATCGCACAATTTCATCAGGTAAATTAAGAGAAATAACCAATTGCCCAGATTTAGTATAAACACCAAACCTACCTTCAACATTTTGCAAAACTAATCCATTTTTAGTCAAATAAAGTGCAACTGAGCTACCATAATGCTTAAAAGCGTATCGATTAAAAGCTATTTGCTTCTTGCCCCATTCAAGACATTTCTTACTAAACATAGTTGCGTCTCGTACAACAAATTGATTCCCGTTTTTGCTAGTTTGAAAAAACTCAACATCGTTTGCTCCAAAAATGATAGTTCGCGCCAAAAGACTAGAAAACTGACCAAGATTCAACAAATAGCAATTGCCATTTTCAATACATACAATGTTTAAATCAATCTCACTCTTACTAATCTTTGCTTTTGCAGCTTCATCAGCCATTTTTGTATCTACAATTTCATAAAACCAAAGGCAAATAATTTGCATCAAATTAGTAGTAAGATATTGACTGCACAATCTAAGATCCTGAGCTTTAAAACTTGCTACTTCTTGATCAATCGAAGTTGTATCAGATAACTCTGCATGATATTTGCATAAAGACTTTAATCTAAATTTCAAACTTTCAATTAATTGAGTAACAACTGAAATATTCTTTTTTTCTTTCTGCTTTTCATTTACCGAATCAGAAAAATGTGATTTTAACTTTGCAAAACATAAAGGCACACCTGAGCTATCTTCTTTTGTTTTTTTATCTTCACGCAATTTCTCTTCCATTTGTGCTTGATCTAATTGCGAATAAGAACTCTCCATTTGACTTCCAATCAACAAAGCCTCTGGTTCCAAAACCTGTAAAAAATGTTGATTAACTAATTGCATTTTTTCTTCTAAATATTGCGCAATGAATTTATGACGCATTTTTTCCAAATATGGCTTCAAAAACTCTTCTTTAAAGACATCGCAACTTAAACTTTCATGCTCCAAAGTTGGAACTATATGAACAATTGGACAATCTTGATTAGAATTTGTAACATCTACATTTACAAGCTCCACAACATGGGCAGCAACTAATAATTCTTGATCCAATTTAGACTGTTTGTACCCAAAAAATTCAACAGTATCTGCATCCAATGAAAAACCATAACATTGATCATTTTCTTTTGCAATACAAGATTTTTCTACACGATTATAAAAAGATAAGTCACACTCACTAACCTGATTGTTACCTGCCGCACAAACTTCAAGCATAAGTACAAAAAATATAAACTTAATTGTACTTAAATAATTGGCACAACTAAATATAAAGTGCATATTATAAATAACATCTCAAAACAGTGTAAAAATTCAGTAAATTTCATCTTATTTTTAATCAATTTTTGCAAACTAGCAATATTTACTAAAAGTTTCTAAAAACGATTTAAACAAAACAATAATTAACAAACAAAATAAAAAAAATTAAGACAAATTTATTTCCTAATCTAGTAAAATAGCCTAAAAACATTCCAAAAAATACTAAAGAGCAAAAGATTCAGCAGGCTGATCATAAACCTCTTGAGCATTTACAATGCACTTACATGCCAACGCATACCACTGGCTATTTGAATGATAAACTTTCATTTGCTCTAACATTATCTTGGCATCCTCACGCGTACTTTTATTATTCTGCGCACACAAAAATTCGATAACCCTATAATAAGCCTCTGCAGTCTCTGGATTCTTTGGATGCTGCATAATCATAGAATGCGCATTCCACAAAACCTGGATCCAGTATTTAGGAGAGCGATCTAGAGAAGAATGTATAATGTGCAGATAATAATGCCCAAAAAACTTAGTCAAATTTGAATAAGCTTCGTAGAACTCTTTGTCGTTGTAAACCATATTTTTGTAAACCTCACCATATTCAAGTGCTTTTTCTAATAACGAATAATCGCGATCATAACGACTTACCTGATTATAAAAACAATAAAACAATCTTTTTTGAGCTTCTATTTTATTATCATGCATTGGATATCTATCCAAAAATACTTCAAACACAGCAACAGCTTGAGCATATTTACCAGACAAATAATAAGACATAGCCCTTTTATAAATAGACTCAGGCACCTTCTCATGCACAGGAAAACGCAACTCAAAATTTTCAAAAAATCTTATCGACTCTTCATAATCCTTGTTTTCATACAAAATATTTGCCTCTTGTAACAATTCGTCAACGGTTAAACTATTGAGCTTATCCTCACATCCGAAAAGAAATAAAACGGATAATAATGCAACTGCAATAGAAAACTTTTTGGTAATAATTCTCATACAAAAAGCTTAATGTAATCATGCAAAAACTGCAAGATAAGGCTAGAAAAATTAAAACATACAAATCCTTGAAAAACATTGTGATCAATTTATTATCAAAAATCAAAACAAGAAAATTAAATTATCTCTTATTAAGATCCTAGCCAAGATTCACCAGAAAACCTTTACTTGAGGTGTTTCAGTTGCTTGAGCAAAAAAATTTTTGTATTTATAATTGCCTTTCATTGGTTCGCATTAAAATATAAAATCATCCATATAAATTACCTTTCGGAAAAATAGCAAAATAAAACAAAAAAAGATTTATTAATGCAATCGCAGCATTTTCCAAAACTTTTAAACAAGATGATTGAAATCACTTTAAAGCTAAATCATTTTCTTGTTTTGTAAGATAGTCTAATGTTATCTACGTAAAATCTTGTTCTATAAGAATACTCGTGAGTTACTCCAATACTAATTATTTCTTGCTAATTATTTCTTATAGCAAATTCATGAACCATAAAGAATTATCCAAATGTTTAATAACTTCTTGCGAACTTGAAGCTATTTGAATTAGCTCCTCAATAACTTGCTGCTTCATAGCAATCTATTTGCTTAAACTCTTTGGATCTTCTTTGTCAACAAGTTCAACTTCTTGATTTATTTCAAATTTTTCATCAAATGGCCTAATTTGTACAATCATACAAACTTTAATCTTTTCTATAATGAGATTTTACTTTAACCGACAGCTTTCTTTGCTAGCATGCTCAACTTCTTGATTTATTCCACATGTTTGATACAAACAAATGGACTAATTTGTACAATCATAAAAACTTTAAGCTATAAATCATTTTTAAATTAGGAACAAATTCCATCTTAGAAGCTTGAAAAAAGTTATAACGATATTGAAGTATAAAACTTCAAATATTTTTTATAAACAGCATCAAAAACACTATTAAAATATTAATCATATTTCTTTCCCTATGCTAACGTTGCTACAATATAAAAATAATAAGTAAAATTGCTCAACTTCACTGTTTTTTCTCGAAAAAAATGAACAGCTATAACCACGCGGAACTTAAAAAGTCGCTCATGCATCAAATGAACTTTACTATCATTAAGACCCTAATCTGAAATCAAAACACCCAATTTTCCAACAAGATTGAAAATGCATGCAAGAAAAAACTTCACTCTCATTAGTTTCAGAAAATGTTGCCGATGCTAAATCAAATGAACTTAAAAAATAAGATTAACTAAAATATTTTCTAACGATTCAAGCAACTTAGCTCATCGTCCAAAATACCGCGCAAAGTTTGAATAATAAAAACAAATTACTTTATAAATTATTGCGAAACTAAACAGAAAATCGCCTAATAATGCAATTATTAGCGCCAAAAGATAATAAATTAAAGAAAGTTCAATACGAATCGTTAGTTACTAGCTCCTAGTTTTGGGCTCACTTCATTTATTTTGATGCAATATATGATGTTGCGCCTATAATCGCTGCGCCTGTTACTGCACCAGCAATATCGCTTCTTGATTCAGCTACTTTGTTTGTTGCCTCTATTTGACGATTATTCAAACAAAAACCGATATACTGCTTTGCATCTGCAGCATTTGGATGATTCGGAAATGAGTTAACAAATACTGTAAATTCGTAAGATGCAGCATCATACATTCTGCCTAAATATAACAACATAGATTTTCTAAATTGCAATGTGGCTCTTTGATTATCTGTCAAAGTAATTTTACGTAAATATTCTTGTTTTTCCAAATATTGATAGAAGCGAATTGCTCCTATATAATTTTTTCTGGTATAGTTTCTTTCAGCTTCAGCAAACAATTCATCAACACTCAAAACGTCCATCATTCGATCAAAATCGTCTCTTTCAACTTCGTCACAACCTGCAAGTAAAAACAATGACAATAATAAAAATTTATTCACCTTTTCATTGTACTATACTAAATGTTCATAAGCAATAGAAAAGGATTAAGCTGCTTGCCAATCATAAGCTTCTTGGACAGATTTAATTAAATATTCTGGCCATTTAGTCTCGTAATAATGATTTTTCAAATAATTAATAGGCAAATCAATGAAACTATAACCATTTGATTTAAATGCTTTATATAGAACTCGCTCCACATCACTCCAAGCATTTAGAAGCAACAAACAATCTACTTGTTCAAAAAAACTCACATTAAAACTTTTGTTTTGTTTAAGCGAAAATATAGAAGCAACAACTCTAATTACATCATATCTAATCTTATCAGGAAAACTAGAAAAATACTCAGAAAAGATTGAAGTTACACAGTCAGTCAATGACAATATTGTTGCATATTCTACATTACTAATAAATATGAGCAGAAAAAATTGCAGTCGCTAAAAACAATCTGTATTTATTGCGATCATTAGAATTAAATAAATCATAACTGTTAATAATTGGATACTCATTATCCTTAGCTTTCACAAAATTTAACAATTCAATTAAATTATTTCTTCTATCTTCTGGAAATAAATCAACAAGTTCTTTATATTTGAGAAATACTGCTGTTTCAACAAATGACCAGTAAGGAGTATTAAGTCTCACGATCATATCTGATTTGGAGTCTATTGGTAAATCAACATTAACAACAAGCTCACCTTTTTCATCTTTCAAATTTCTTGATAGACTAAGATTCGCTAACATGACGCCATGTGTTTCTACTCCCTGCAATAACGGAAGCCTTAGAGGAATAGAAGATTCTCGATTTTCTTGGTTATTACCATTACCAATTTCAGATACTGGAAGAAGCGGAGCTTTGTTAGGAGTAGATATATATTGTCTAATTGAAACAACTGGATAAGTAGTTTCATCATCAACAGAACTTGATTCAATATTTTTTCGAGCAAGATCATCAGGAACAAATGCTTGTGCTGAAACCCCTACTATTAAACTTTCTGCATCTGGCAATTGATTTAAAGCATTAATTCGTTTGCTACCTTTTTGATATTTCTCGATATTAGATTGCTCTCTGCGCTTAGATTCTAAGCCAAAACTTGTCTCTCCAATTCCTAGCCCATCAAAACTTGCTGTTTTATCAACTAATTTTGAAATTGTTTGCAACAACAAAATAGTAACTTCATCCTTACTTTTATTTCCGAAAAATGCATAATCACCAGCCTCAAGCTTTTCAATACCGTAAATTTCACACTCGCAATAAGCGCTTACTTTAGACACCATTAGGCAAGTTATTAAGCATAAAATTAATTCTTATCATACAAAATAATTATACTGAATATAAATTATGTGTAAAGAATATTTCCTGAAAAAGAAAAAAACAAACACGGCAAATCGCGCAACGAAACATACTCAAAATAAAAAACAGAAAATTTTATGTATTTCAAGACTACTTCCAGACATATTTAAATTATCAGATTAAGACTCTAAAATGATTAAGCAGCTATCTTAACTTGAGTCACATGCTGTCTGTGACCCTTTTTACGTTCGTAATGATGACGTCTCTTCTTCTTAAAAACAATCACCTTATCATCGCGATAATGCTTCACAATTTCGGCCTTGATCTTACCTGTTGAAAGATCCAACTTGCCAGCTTTTTCACTCGCAATCGCCTCTAGTTCAACAAAATCACCAGGGTTACCCTCGATTTTTTCAAGAGCCAAAAGCGCACCTGGTTCTGCCCAATACTGCTTTCCGCCGTGTTTTACTATAACAAACATGCACATATTGTAATGCAAAATCAAAATATACGCTAGGGGCCAGCCAATGATCAATCATAAACATCATTTGTCCGCACAACAACTTTTTTTGCATAACGCAAAAAAACTAGCAAATATTGCTAAAAATTTCAGGCTAGCCAAAGATGAATATTAGGTCTATTGTTAGAATGGAGTAAGTATGGAACAAGAAAACAAATATGCATCTCATTGAGTGTGATCTTGATCGCGCGACAAAATTTTTTATTCAGCAGTGCTTGGCAAACTAGCCATTCATATGAAAGATGAAACTGGAGCGTTCTCATTGCTAGCAAAAGAAAATGATGCGGCAGTTAGCGGATGCCTTACGAGCGAGAGCAAGCCATCTGCCCAAGGCGCATTAATTTATCTGAACACGTAATTGGAAGAATGAACGATGCTATCAAAGCCGTTGAAGCAAATGGCGGAAAAGTGTTGATGCAACCAATGCATATGGGCGAATATGGAATCCGCTCACTTATCCTAGATTGCGAAGGCAACCGCGTTGCATTGTATGATAATGACAAGCCAAACGAGCACACAATTTGCTGGGCAGAATTATCAGTTACTAATCTACCTCGTGCTATCAAATTTTACTCAACAGTGCTTGGCAAAGAAGTTCTACACATTCAAACTGATAAGTTCGAATTTGGCATGTTTCAACATGAAAATGATAATGTTTCTGGATGCTTGACTACAGAAAGCACTCCATGGGCTGAAGGCGCGCTTGTTTATCTAAATGTAATTAATAGAATGTACGAGGCACTTAAAGCTGTTGAACAAAACGGTGGAAAGATAGCTCTTCTGGCTACTAAACTGGTCCGTATGGAACTCGTGCAATCACATCATCGATTGCGAAAGTAACCCAGTTGCTTTGTGGGATAAATAACCCAAGCCTCCTTTACGATTCATTCATTAAATCTAAGTGAGTAATACATAAAAATAATATCATAAAATTTTTTGAACAATATTTTTGCTTATCAGCAAGCACAAGCCTCACAGAAATTTTTTAATACAAGCATAACGAAGCTAAATTTTAATCTGGATAATAATAGACACGCTGATATTAAACTTCAAATTATCAATATTAACAAACACAAGGATAGTACGAAAAATCGCTACAAATTTGTTGCAACGCTATTATTTTCACAAATATTAATCAAAATTGCTAAATTATTAGGCACACAATAGCATGTTTTTTGTTTAAGCAGATTATCTTTTATTTGCACACTAAAATTATTCTTTATGAATGCCACGCTATTTTCGCTTGTGCCAATTGAAAAATTCTATCTAATAAAACTGATACTCCAAAAACAAAACATATCGCACATGTTGTTTAGTTATAACTACATAAACTTAGGCGATATAGTATCCCGCTTTATCTCTATTCTAAAACAATCTTGAGTGAACTGTTGAACAAATACACTTCTTTTTTTGGCGCACGTTTGAAAGAATTATTTTAATTTTGCA
Source organism: bacterium (assembly GCA_027371775.1). Classification (GTDB taxonomy): domain Bacteria; phylum Pseudomonadota; class Alphaproteobacteria; order CAJXXZ01; family DAHXLG01; genus DAHXLG01. The sequence goes on along the minus strand of DAHXLG010000011.1, from coordinate 7,444 downwards.
CCTAATTTTGGTTTAAGATCACTATCAATTGTTGCTAAAATAATATCTCCATCTTCTTTTTCAACGCCTGTTAGAAGAAATTGACTCATGAAATCTGCAATGTTTTTTTCTCCTAAATTTATGCATCCTATAATATACTTTCCTTCTAATTGATCTGTTATATAAATGTCATTTTAGCAAAAGCAATTATATTGAGGATCCCAAATATCTGCAAAAATTTTATATGATGGATTTCTAGCTTTTGGAAATAACTCTGCACGTACAATTTACGCTACATGCAACGCAACATCTTCAAATTCGTCCCATTTATCATTAGTTTCATAATTTCTCATATTATAATAGCAGATCGTATATTTTGCCTATCATCTACTTATTGGAATAAATACTTTTCGCTTTTTTCAAAACTGCTTTCACTTCGCTAGATTTAAAGAAATATTTAGAGTAATCATCATTATTACTTATTGAAGTATCGATAGTCTTATTATTCAGAGTAAAGTTTTTTAAATTACTTGACACAGTAACATCGTCGCTAAATACAAACAACAAAAATTCTCTAATATTTGATGATTTAATTATTGGTTTCGAATCAGGTAAATCAGGATGCAAGCTTCTTAAAATCATTGCTTTTACAAAAACATTTATTTCATTATCCATAGCATAACTTTTTTGATTAATATAATACTTTTTCAATGCATCTGATAATTTAAGATCTTCACTGTCTTGTGCAACAAATGGCCTTAATACTTCACAAATTCTTTTAACAATCGCTTTACCTTTGTTATCTAAAGTAGTATTCGAATTAAGCATTTGGAATACAGAATATGTTGCACCTGCGACTAACCCAAAACGATCATCAAAATTAAGACTATTATTTAGATTTTCCCAAACTTCACTACTAAATGGGCCAGTATGTTCCTTTTTAGTTTTAACAGATTGATCTACAAAATTCTGAGAACCTTTGCTAGTATCTGCCTTTTTAGAATTTAAAACACTATTTAGATGTTCAAAAACTTCTTTACTAAATAGGCTATTATTTTCCTTTTTAGGTCTAGATGAAGCTAGAACATTCTTAGAAACTTTATTGTCTTTAACCTTCAAGGGATTTCCTTTCCCTTGTTGCGATTCTTTCTCTTTCACAGTAGGCGTCAATGAACCACTAACAACTGCTTCTTCTTTTTTCAAACTAGCAGAATCCTCTGTAGATGCAACAGGTTGCTCTTGAGCTTCAACTGATCGATTATTCATAGGCTTTTCACTACCTTGAGTCCCCAATGAATTTATAACAGACGAAGAAGGCAATTTTAACTCATTATAAAGTTTTGTTTCTTTTAACAATTCATCTTTCATATCAAGACAATCCAAAATTTCAGCAGAATCCTTATCTTGCTGAAAGCCAAAAAATTCATTTTCGCCATTATGACCAAACAATCCATTAATCGAATTAAACTCATTAGCATGCGCAAAAAATGCCATTAACAATATATGTATTTTCCTCATAAACAAAATCATATCACAAATCAAGTTAACAAAACACATTGTCAAGAAAATATATTTTTCTAACATTCGTTTATAATAGTATAATTTTTGATATACAGGTAATAAATTATATTTTATGCAATCTAATAAAAAGCAGATTGCTAAGAAAACCAGCAACACAAATACTTGATTTGAAACAACAAAACTTCATTTTATAAAAAACTATTTTCTCACAGCAGACCTTAAGAATCTTATGAAATACAATGCAATAAAGTGATCTCAAACATTTCAATCTGTTGAACTCTTTATGCAAAAAATCTATCACTTTTATAATCTCAATAAAAAATATTTAAAATATTTTTAGAAAAACAAAACTTGAGTTTTCAATGGAAAATATCATATATTGCAAAATCTGTTTTATAAGACTAGGGAATCGATTACTGAAAAACATTTGTATGCTGTATTCGAGAAAAACAACATACCCAAAAGCGAAAGATATCAATCAACAAGTTTTTTGCAAGAAAAATAAGCGATTGAAACTATTGGTATAGTTAGAATATGCGTAAGTCTATTTAGGATATATATATTTGGCAAGCATTGGTAACATTCATAAGTTCACAAATGATTTTCTAAACAATTAGAAGATTTTATTAGCCAAGTATTATATTAACAGCTGAAAGATCTTTTCTGTGTCATTTTTCGAATTTGCTTAATGTTAACGAGATTAACGAAAATTAAATTTATTTCCAAGTACATTTTATGAGCACATGAAGTATTGGAAATTTATAAATGCTATTCTCAGTTAACGTGATTGGAGCAAAATATTGCGTTCTATGAACTGTGTTTTAAGAATATTTTTCTGCAAACGCTCATCTATTATTAAGATTTTTTAATCTTTTAAATTGCTTTCAGGAAAAATACGCAAAGTGAACAATTCTTCATATGAATAACAGTAATCTTGCAATACATTAGATACAACAATTTCCCATTTAGCAATTGTATTTTGATCATTTGCAAACTCTTCTAAGATAAAATCACCACGCATAAATTTTAGCAATTCATATTTTAAAAGATCTTTTTTAAGAGAACTATCAGAAATATCATTCACACTCTTATCTCCAGAAGGCGTTTTTCTTTCAGGAGATATGAATTCATCAACCGAGCTTAATAAAACACTTGAAGCACCTTTTAAAAGAGAGTTAGGAGATTTAGCAAGCATACCACCATTAAAGATCTTTCTAGAAGGAGTTTTAGTTATAGAATCATTTATTGTGAATGTACCTTGCGCAGCGCGTAATGAACTAACTAAAACATCCACATTTTTCTTTCTTTGCATCGCTTTGCAAAAAGTTGCCATCCAAAACTTTTTAATTATATTTGAATCTTTTAGACCTGAATGTTCTTTCAAATAATTTCTATTCACAATACCAATCAAATCAGTTGAATCTGATTCATCAAAATTAAAAGCTTCTTTAAATTGATTAAATATTTCTTTATTTAAATTAGAAGACAAATATTTGGGTGTAAGTTTAGCAATTTTTTCTTGCAGCTCTATTGATATATTGATCCTTTCTGATTTCCTGTCTAATTCATTTACTTTGATTTTACCATCTGATAAATCAAGAGTGTTAACATCTTCTTCTGAGATAATCAACCTTCTTGCTACTGGTTCATCTACCACTGTATCACCAATTGAACCAATTTGTTTTGTAGACTTTCTTGGTGTAAGCATTTGTGATGAATAACTTTCTTTTTCATAATCACTCACTGTAATATCTATTAAATCAGAAACAACTTCATTGCCACCAGATGATGCTGGTACTCTCAGTACTTCACAACTATCTTGCTCAATAAGCTTCTCTTCATTTAACATCACAACAAACAAATTTGATAAATAATCCTGCTTGCAACCAAAAAACTCAAAATCAGCATTTCTTCCAAAAAAGCTATTTTCATCAGCACAAGCAAAAAACGTAAAACATAAGCATAAAAAATATTTCTTCATACGTTTATTTTAAAACAAATCAACAAAAATGTACATAACAAACAATTTATTTAGACAAATCGAACAATTGTCACCAATGCTTGAAAAATAAACCTTATATATATGAATTATGCAATTTATCGTACCAAGTTGACTACACAAGAAGATTCAAGATGTATGCATACAAAAAGCAGCATATTCATTTTTCGTTTTCGCAATATTTATATAAGTCATGTGAATTTGAGATAATAAATTGCAAGCATGTGATATTAATTTAGTAAAAACCTCTTGAAACTTCACTTTTCATAATATCGAGCTCTATAAGCCGGGTTCTGTTGTAATAGATCATTAATCTTGTAGCCAAATAGTTATGTTGGCTCATCGTGCGACCCACCTTAGCGTAACTTGGGAACAGTAAGCACTTTCGCGCTATCGCTATTTTGGTCTTGCTCCTAGTGGGGTTTGCAATGCGAATTGTAATTACTTACAAAACCGGTGGTCTCTTACACCACCTTTTCACCCTTACTCTGCGCTTAAGCACAAAGCGGTACACTTTCTGTTGCACTTTCCCTACGGAAAATATTTTCATACTTCCCGCGCTAGAATTTCTCTAGCACTATTTTCCCATGGAGCCCGGACTTTCCTCTGCAGCAAAAAACTACAGCGATCTATCAAGCTCGATATATATTATATTATGTCTTTCTATATTTTATATCAATTAGATAAATTGGAAGCCAAAAAGATTTACAAATTGAATTTAGGGAGATTCAGAATCATCTAAAGAATCCACATGCAAAAACGGCATTGTAAGAATATCTCTTTTTTTAAGTTTTAACGAATTCCAAAATATAGATCTACAACCATATTCATTGCGAGTATTAAACTTGAATTTATAAATAGACAATATATTGCTATGAGGCAATGTTTCTGAATTAGAAACTTCGCAGAATGAAAGATTAGTCTGTTCAATTCCATAGTTTATCAACAACTCAACTAAATAAGTTTCAATCGCTGGCCAATATCGTACACAATGTTGAACATATTGGGAATAACTAGCTTGACAAAACGCATTGAAAAAATAATTACATTGCTTATAATCTGCATAGCATAATTGCAATAACATATATGAAACTAATCGATCAGAATCACTATCTTTATCACAATATTCTTTTATAATTTCTCGCACTACCTTTTCATTGCAACTAAAATTACACGAAAGCAAAGCTAAATTAGCATGTAATTGCATTACATAATAAGATTGAAAATTATTCTTATCTTCTTTGATCTCACTCTCTATAGAATTAAGGATATGGCAAGGCATTTGTTGCAAAAACTGATCTCTTGTAAGATTGCCATTACAATTATTTGCATAATATATCAGCAACAAATCGTTTAAATTATAAGCCGTTATTTGCGTCTGAGAAGAAACGCTTTTACCACCTTGTTTTTTGCAAGCATTTGCTATCCGTTCATCTCCACTTTGTTCAACTTGAATTGATAGTAAAACATCTGACTGTTTATATACTATCTCCTTATCAAGAACAATTTTTCTAACAGTTCTAACAGATCCATGCACATCAACCTCATCTTTAAATGCAGCATTAATCCACCAATAAGGCTCCTGATTGCAATAATATAAATTAAAAATATCACGGAATAACGCAGAATTAGCTTCACTTTTACTAAACTCATAACTGTATTTTTTAGACAGTTTCACAACACCTAAACATTCAACAAAAGACGAAGACAACTCATAATTTAACAATCCAATTTGTAAATCTGCTTCAGCTTGCTTTCTATCTTTTTTTGGCGTACAAGCCAATCCAATAACTCCTGTTTTATTAATAGGAGTAAGAGAATACTCACTCAATTCTTTAGAATCTTTATTATATTTTCTTCTTGTAGAAACAATTTCATCCGGAAGATTTGAGCAATTGTGTGAAGAAAACAATTCACGAACTGGAGTATTCACATCGCTTGTAGGACAATCTGGAAAAAGACTATGTTTAGCTACAGGAGTCATTGAAGTGCCTTGTTCAGAAAAATGCTCAAAACTTACCTTGGAACCTGAAAAATGACTATGCTTAGCTACAAGAGTCATTGAAGTGCCTTGTTCAAACAAACGTTTAGGCTCGAATTTCATGGTATTACCAACAACTCCTTTTATGGATAAATCCTTTAACCTTTGCTCATCTAATATTCCATAAAACTTCAGCTCTGCAACTTCTTGAATAAAGACCATAGGAAAAATTTGAGCTAATAACTCTTTCGATAAAGTATCTTGTCCTTTTTCAAAAAACAAAGCATCGTGTTCATAGTATTGCAATCCATAAAATGAATCTTTCCAAGCTTCTGCATGTATCGAAAACACGCATACAAAAAACCAAAGCTTTTTATGCAACATGACTTTTCTCCATATACAAGCTAAATTTACCTAACATATATCGCATTAACATAGTATTACAAAAATTTGCTTTTACATACTCCAATTTCACTTCATGAAGTAAAATTGAATTAGTTACAAAAGATAACATCAATCTATTCTAATCATTCATATAAAGCTCGACAATATGTCTTTAAAAAAATACTATTGCGAACTTAAGTATTACTAATAAATTTAGTATTAGCGAAACTAGTGTGAGCTAACAAAAAATTAATAACAAATTTTATCGGGGGGGATTATAAAGATTGCAAAAAGTTTTAAAATTGGTTGCTTTTTACAATCAAATAATAACGTAGCCAAAGCTAGTTATCAGGGGGGGGAGATACATACCTTAATTACTAAAGTACGAAGGACTTGTATTGCTACATGTCCTACTTCATGAGTATAACATAACTATTTTTTTTTCAAAGCTTGTTTTTTGCATTGACTTATGATTTTTTTAATGAACTTCAATATTCTCTGCTTTGTAAGCCATGTATAGAAGTCCCTCTTGCTCGTTTTTTGACTTTTATAAAACATTTTTTAATTATTTTTGCGTATCAGGCAATTTTAATTAAAAAATAGGATGCAAGGATATTAAAGAAAATCACTTTAGTTAACTCAATACAATTTACGCAAATATATGAAATTGCAAAACAATAATGAGAATTATTTGTAGCTGAAACTGTTTTAGCTACAAAACCTATCAAAAGCCAATTTAAAAGATTAGAACAAAACAATGTATGAGCACTTTTTAGCATAAAACATCCAAGAACGCTCTAAAACTGATCAATTTTCTACCATGAAGTTTTACTGCAGCCAAAAGAATCAATATCACGAACAGTAATCTCAAGTTGATGCCGCGCCAAATAATTGGAAATATATCTTGATTGCAATATCAACTTGCATTGTAATAAAACAACATAACACTAATGAAACTGCGTAAGTAATATGGCAACAATTGAGTATCTAGCAAGTGCCTATTGGAATATTGACCACAATTTATGAACAAGATTTTTTATCTCTGAAAAATCTAGAAATAATTTGTTAGTATTAACAGAAAATCATTCCTAAAAACATGAAAAATATCTTCAGTCATTGTAAAATTTTAAGCACAAATACCGTTTCTAAGATTCTAGTGAGCATCATTAACTCACTTAGTCTACTTTTGATAAAATCTTCCATCTCAAAACCTTGTTTTGTATTGCAGCCAATAAAATTGTCTGCCAATTCCTTATCTGCACCTTTATTTAAGCAAGCAGCTAGATTAATATTTTTGCATAATAATCTGATTTATCCGAACAAACTTCTATAGCTTCAGTACAACAAGACTTAACTGGGATTGAAAAATATTTCCAATAGCGCTTTGTTTTTTTGCATAATCATTTTCACAAAAATCACTTAAATAATTCAACAACAATAAAAATGAGAATTCGTTTTATCTAAATCAAAATATAAATCGCTTTAATGCCATAAATACTTTCTCTAAAGACGTTGATATTTTACCAATTAACTTGCGCGCTTCATCTAGCGCATTTCCTGCTTTTTCTAAAGCTAGCAAC
>DAHXLG010000119.1 GCA_027371775.1 bacterium | reverse complement strand
TAAAATCAAGGTAATATATAATTAAATCAAGATAAAATAAAATCAAGGTAATATATAATTAAATCAAGATAAAATAAAATCAAGATAAGATAAAATCAAATTAAAATAAAATCAAGATAAGATATAATTAAATCAAGATAAAATAAAATCAAATCAAGATAAAATAAAATCAAATCAAGATAAGATATAATTAAATCAAGATAAAATAAAATCAAGATAAGATAAGATAAAATAAAATCAAGGTAAGATATAATTAAATCAAGATAAGATAAAATCAAATTAAAATAAAATCAAATCAAGATAAGATATAATTAAATCAAGATAAAATAAAATAAAATCAAATCAAGATAAAATAAAATAAAATCAAGATAAGATATAATTAAATCAAGATAAAATAAAATAAAATCAAATCAAGATAAAATAAAATAAAATCAAATCAAGATAAAATAAAATCAAATCAAGATAAAATAAAATCAAATCAAGATAAAATAAAATAAAATCAAGATAAGATAAGATAAAATAAAATCAAGATAAAATAAAATCAAATTAAGATAAAATAAAATAAAATTAAGATAAGATATAATTAAATTAAGATAAGATAAAATCAAAATAAAATAAAATCAAATTAAGATAAAATAA
>DAHXLG010000118.1 GCA_027371775.1 bacterium | reverse complement strand
AAGTAAAATAATATTGAGATAAAATAAAAGTAAGATAAAATAAAATCAAGATAAAATAAAATCGAGATAAAATAAAATTGAGGTAAAATACAATCGAAATAAAATAAAATTGAGACAAAATAAAATTGAGGTAAAATAAAATCGAAATAAAATAGAATTGAGGCAAAATAAAATTGAGATAAAATAAAATCGAGATAAAATAAAATCAAGATAAAATAAAATCAAAGTAAAATAATATTGAGATAAAATAAAAGTAATATAAAATAAAATCAAGATAAAATAAAATCAAGATAAAATAAAAATCAAGATAAAATAAAATCGAGATAAAATAAAATTGAGATAAAATAAAAATCGAGATAAAATAAAATCAAGATAAAATAAAATCAAAGTAAAAGAAAAATTGAGATAAAATAAAAGTAAGATAAAAATAAAATCAAGATAAAATAAAATCAAGATAAAATAAAATCGAGATAAAATAAAATCGAGATAAAATAAAATTGAGATAAAATAAAATTGAGATTAAATAAAAATCGAGATAAAATAAAGTCGAGATAAAATAAAGTCAAGATAAAATAAAATCGAGATAAAATAAAAATGAGGTAAAATAAAAATCGAGATAAAATAAAATCAAGATAAAAT
>DAHXLG010000117.1 GCA_027371775.1 bacterium | reverse complement strand
ATTTTTATATTATTTTATTTTCATTTTTGTATCATTTTATATTCTCATCTTTATATCATTTTATTTATTATCTTTGTATAATTTTATTTTCTCAACTTTATATCTTTTTATATTCTCATCTTTGTATCATTTTATTTTCTCATTTATCTTTGATTTTATTTTTTATATTATTTTATTTCTCATTTTATTTTTGATTTTATTTTTTTATCTTTATATCGTTTTATTTTCTCATCTTCATATCATTTTATTTTTGTGTCATTTTATTTTCTTATCTTACATTTGTATCGTTTTTTTGTTTTCATCTTTATATTATTTTATTTTTTCATTTTCTCTTTGATTTTATTTTTTTTTGTATTGTTTTATTTCTCATTTTATTTTTGATTTTATTTTCTCATCTTTATATTATTTTATTTTATCATCATCATATCATTTTATTTTTGTGTCATTTTATTTTTTTATCTTATTTTTGTATCATTTTTTGTTTTCATCTTTATATTATTTTATTTTCTCATTTTATCTTTGCATCATTTCATTTTCTCATCTTTGTATTATTTTATTTTCTCATATTTGTATCATTTCATTTCCATATATTTGTATCATTTTATTTTCTCATTTTATCTTTGTATCATTTTATTTTCTCAT
>DAHXLG010000116.1 GCA_027371775.1 bacterium | reverse complement strand
TTCTTGTGTATTATTATTTCTTGTGTATTATTATTTCTTGTGTATTATTATTTCTTGTGTATTATTATTTCTTGTGTCTTTATTTCTTGTGTCTTTTTTTCTTGTGTATTATTTCTCACGTGTCTTTATTTCTTGTAAGTCATAATTTCTTGCGCGTCATTATTTTTGACATTATTATTTTTCATGTGTCATTATTTTCATACGTTATTTTTTTTACACAATATTATTTTTGTTATTAATATTTTTAACATGCAAAAAATAACAACATGCAAGAAATAATGATGATAAAAAAATAATAACACGTAATCATATACGCTGATAATCTTCGGTGGAAAATAATATCGCCAAAAAATAATAATAAATAAATAATGTTGTGTAAAAAAATAATAATGTCATGTAAAAAATATTAATAACAAAAATAATATTGTGTAAAAAAAATAACGTATGAAAATAATGACACATGAAAAATAATAATGTCAAAAATAATGACGCGCAAGAAATTATGACTTACAAGAAATAAAGACACGTGAGAAATAATACACAAGAAATAAAGACACAAGAAATAAAGACACAAGAAATAATAATACACAAGAAATAATAATACACAAGAAATAATAATACACAAGAAATAATAATACACAAGAA
>DAHXLG010000115.1 GCA_027371775.1 bacterium | reverse complement strand
TTCTTGTTTGAGTTGATTGAGTTGATTGACAGTTTCTTCATTGTTATTTTGAGATTGCTGCTGAGAAATTCGTTGTTGGAGTTGTTCAATTTGTGACACCAATTGTTGTTTCTCATCTTCGCGTTGCTTTTGGAGTTCTTTCAATTGTAGCAATTCTTGTTTGGCTTCTTTCAATTGTAGCAATTCTTGTTTTGTTGGATTTGTTTCAATTGTAGCAATTCTTGTTTGAGTTGATTGAGTTGATTGACAGTTTCTTCATTGTTATTTTGGGATTGTTGTTGAGAAATTCGTTGTTGGAGTTGTTCAATTTGTGATACCAATTGTTGTTTTTCAGCTTCATTTTGTTGTCGGATTTGTTTCAATTGTAGCAATTCTTGTTTGAGTTGATTGAGTTGATTGATAGTTTCCTTTACAACGAGTTCATTGTCGGTAGCAAGATTTGTTTGTTGCAATTGTGAGATTAATCCTTCATTTTTTTGTTGGATTTGTTTCAATTGTAACAATTCTTGTTTGAGTTGATTGAGTTGATTGACAGTTTCTTCATTGTCATTTTGAGATTGAGGTTGAGAAATTTGTTGTTGGAGTTGTTCAATTTGTGATACCAATTGTTGTTTCTCATCTTCACGTTGTTTTTGGAGTTCTTTCAATT
>DAHXLG010000114.1 GCA_027371775.1 bacterium | reverse complement strand
TAAAGTATGGATATAAAAAAATAAAATATGAATAGAAAAAAAAATTAAAGCATAAATATAACAAATTAAAGTATGGATATAATAAATTAAAGTATGGATAAAATAATGTATCATAGATAGAAAAAATTAAAGTATAGATAAAATAATATATAATGGATAGAATAAATTAAAGTATGGATATAAAAAAATAAAATATGAATAAAAAAAATTAAAGTATGAATAGAATAAATTAAAGTATGAATAAAATAATGTATCATGGATAGAATAAATTAAAGTATAGATAGAAAAAAATTAAAGTATAAATAAAAAAATAATGAAAATACAATTGATGAGAAATAAAAATGATGAAAAATAAAATTGATAAAAAAATAAAAATGATGAAAAATAAAATTGATATAAAAATTAAAATGATGAAAATGAAATACAATTGATGAGAATAAAATGATAAAAAATAAAATTGATAAAAAATAAAAAAATAAAAAATGATGAAAAAAATTAAAAAATAATGGAAATAAAAAATAATGAAATACAATTGATGAGAAATATATTTGATGAAAAATAAAAACGATGGAAATTAAAAATAATAAAATTAAAAATGATAAAAAATAAAAAAAAGTTTAAAAATAAAAACCAACAAAAATAAAATTAT
>DAHXLG010000113.1 GCA_027371775.1 bacterium | reverse complement strand
GACCCTGACCCTTGCGGTATACTTTTTATGCTTTTCCAAAAAATTGAATTTTATACTTTTTTATACTTTTTCAAAACCTTGAATTTTCAAGGTGTCTAGACACACTGATCCTTGCAGTATACTTTTTATACTTTTTCAAAAAATTGAATTTTCAAGGTGGATACATTTGCTTACTCTAGGGCACTTTGTGCGCTTTCCGGTGCAAGCAAATGTATCTACCATGACCGTTGCAGTATACTTTTTTATGCTTTTCCAAAAATTGAATTTTATACTTTTTTATACTTTTTCAAAAAATTGAATTTTCAAGGTTCTAGGAGTATGCATTACATCGCTTAAAGTATATGCATGTTTTGACTACGCCATATAAACTATGTTTCTGACTAGCACTTACGTGCTCTAGAACTACCAAAAGCAGACTTCCTAACTCTGACCCTTACGGTATACTTTTTTACATTTTTCCAAAAAATTGAATTTTTACTTTTTTATACTTTTTCAAAAAATTGAATTTTATACTTTTTCAAAAAATTGAATTTTTATACTTTTCCAAAAAAATTGAATTTTCAAGGTGGATACATTTGCTTGCTCTAGGGCACTTTGATCCTAAACCCTTACGGTGCAAGCAAATCTTCTAGACACCCTGACCCTTGCG
>DAHXLG010000112.1 GCA_027371775.1 bacterium | reverse complement strand
AGATAAAATAAAATCAAGATAAGATAAAATAAAATCGAAGTAAAATAAAATTGAAATAAAATAAAATCAAGGTAAAATAAAATCGAGGTAAAAAATAAAATCAAATAAAATTGAGGTAAAATAAAATCAAGATAAGATAAAATAAAATCAAGATAAATTAAAATTGAGATAAAAAAATCTAGATAAAATAAAATTGAAATAAATTAATATCAAGATAAAATAAAAATCACAGTAAAATAAAATTGAAATAAAATAAAATCAAGATAAAAATAAAATCGAGATAAAATAAAATCGAGATAAAATAAAATTGAGATAAAATAAAATCAAAGTAAAATAAAATTGAAATAAAATAAAATTGAGATAAAAATAAAATCTAGATAAAATAAAATTGAAATAAAATAAAATCAAGATAAAATAAAAATCACAGTAAAATAGAATTGAAATAAAATAAAATTAAGGTAAAAATAAAATCGAGGTAAATTGAAATAAAATAAAATTCAAATAAAATAAAATAAAATAAAATTGAAATAAAATAAAATAAAATCGAGGCAAATTAAAATCAAGATAAAATAAAATTGAGATAAAATAAAATTGAAATAAAATAAAATCAAGATAAAATAAAAATCACAGTAAAATAGAATTGAAATAA
>DAHXLG010000111.1 GCA_027371775.1 bacterium | reverse complement strand
TTATAAAAGATGAGAAAATAAAATAATATAAAAATGAAAAAAAATAAAATAATATAAAAATGAAAAATAAAATGATATAAAGATTCTAGTGCATGAAGTGCTATCAGAAATGAATCTTGTAGGAGAAAAGAAAATGATATAAAAATAAGATGAGAAAATAAAATAATATAACGATAATAATATAAAATGATAAAATAAATCAATAAAAAAAAGATAATAATATTAAATAATACAAAAATAAAATGAGAAAATAAAATGATACAAAGATGTGAAAATAAAATAATATAAAAATAAGAAAAAAATATACAAAGATGAGAAAATAAAATAATACAAAAATGAAAATAAAATAATATAAAAATAAAATAAGAATAAAAATATAAAATGATATGAAGATAAAATAATAAAATAAAATGATATAAATATAAAAAAAATAAAATAATAAAAATATGAGAAAATAAAATAATATAAATATGAGAATATAAAATGATATAAAGATAAGAAAATAAAATTATAGAATAATGATAATATAAAATGATATAAAAATAAGAAAATAAAATGATATGAAGATAAAATAAGAAAATAAAATAATACTAAGATAAAATGAGAAAATAAAATAATATAAAGATAAGATAAGAAAATAAAAAGATACAA
>DAHXLG010000110.1 GCA_027371775.1 bacterium | reverse complement strand
TTCTCATGTGTCATTATTTCTCGCACGCTATTATTTCTCATACGTCATTATTTCTTACGCGTCATTATTTCTTACACGTTATTATCTCTATTACTTTATTATTGTCTCACACATAATTATCTCTAGTACATTATTATTTTTAGTAAATTATCATATCTAATACGTTATTATTTCTAATACGTTATTATCTCTACTATTTTATTATTTTCTCATACATCATTATCTCTAGTCCATTATTATTTCTAGTAAATTATCATATCTAATACGTTATTATTTCTAATACGTTATTATCTCTACTACTTTATTATTTTCTTACACATTATTATCTCTAGTACATTATTATTTTTAGTAAATTATCATATCTAATACATTATTTCTACCATGTAATCCAGTGTATAGTCAAAATATGCACGTCAGAGGACATCGTCCTCCAGATAAAGCTTAGCATTAGTATGCATATTTCAGACTATACACATACCCTTGTTGTATTTCTCACTCTTTATTATTTTCTTACACATTATTATCTCTAGTACATTATTATTTTTAGTAAATTATCATATCTAATACATTATTTCTCATGCGTCATTATTCTTCACGCGTCATTATTTCTTACGCATCATTCTTTCTCATACGTTATTATTTCAGACCCTTACGG
>DAHXLG010000010.1 GCA_027371775.1 bacterium | reverse complement strand
ACACTATACGGCTTGCGTCGCACTGCTTCTGTTAGAACTCCACCTTCTTCATGACCAATGTATCCTGGAGGAGACCCAATCAAACGAGCCACGTTGTGCATTTCCATATATTCAGAACAATCGATGCGTAAAAATGCATTCGAATCGTTGAATAAAAATTCACTGAGTGCTTTTGCCAGCTCTGTTTTACCAACACCTGTTGGACCAACGCACAAAAAAGACCCTAATGGACGGGTGTTCAAACTCATTCCCATCTTTGATCGACGTACAACTTTTGCGATCGCATGTACTGCCTCATTTTGTCCTACAACTTGATGATTCAATATATCTTCCATATTTTTCAAACGCTCTAGATCGTCTGTATCCATTAATTTCTCTGATGGAATACCAAGCCAGCGTTCTAACACTAATGCAATATCTTTTTGCGTGACAACCTCTTTTATCAAATGCGATTTCATATCATTTTGCTTATCCACGATAGCTTTCTCAAGCTCAGGAATCTTGCCATATAAAAGAGCAGATGCTTTTGATAAATCTCCTTCACGTTGATATCTTTCCTTCTCAAGCCTAGCTTGCTCAAGCGCTTGCTTTAGAGAACGAAGTGAAGCTAGTTCTTCTTTATCTTCCTGCCACTGTTTCTGATACCCTGCAATCTCACTTTCAAGAGCAGCAATTTTTTCCTGCAGCTCTGATACTCGCTTTTCATTTTTGCTATCACTTTGACTTTCTTTTTCAACCAAATCTTTGTTTTCTTTTGCAAGAGCGCTTTGTTCCATTTTCAAATTAACTAATATACGCTTCTTTTCATCTAATATTTCAGGCTCAGAATCCATGATCATGCGAATACGACTAGCCGCTTCATCTACTAAATCTACTGCCTTATCAGGCAATTTGCGATCTGTGATATATTTCTTTGCAAGTTTGACTGCAAATTCAATTGCTTTGTCTGTAATACGTACACCATGATGCAATTCATATTTTTCCTTGAGTCCGCGTAGGATAGTGATAGCCTCTTCAACAGAAGGCTCCTCAACTGGCACAGGCTGGAATCTGCGTTCAAGTGCTCCATCTTTCTCAATATATTTTGTATATTCGCTGTTTGTAGTCGCACCAATGCAACGTAACTCTCCGCGCGCTAGTGCTGGTTTTAACATGTTGGCTGCATCCATTGCACCATCTGTTTTACCTGCACCTACCAACATATGTATTTCATCAATAAACAAAATCACATTTTTCTTGTTTTCAAGAGCTGCTAATAATTCTTTCAAACGCTCCTCAAAATCGCCACGATATTTTGATCCTGCCAGAAGGGCCCCTAAATCTAGTGAAAATATTTCTGCTTTTTTTAGAATCTCAGGCACATCGCCTGCAATAATGCGCAATGCCAATCCTTCTACAATCGCTGTTTTACCAACGCCAGGATCTCCCACTAGTACTGGATTATTCTTTGTCCTTCTGCAAATAATTTGAATTAACCGACGAATTTCTGCATCACGCCCAATAACAGGGTCCAATTTACCATCACGAGCTCTTTTTGTAAGATCAATTGTAAATTTTTCAAGTACTTTATATTTTGTCTCAGCATTCGGTGAATTCACTTTCGACCCCTCTCTTAGATCCATAATTTTGGCTTCTATATCTTGCATATTAAGATTAAATTGCTTAGAAATAGTATTCAAAAATGCGTAAATCAACCATTCTGCAGGAACGTACTCATCTCCATATGATTGGCTTTTTGAAACAGCTTGCTGGATTAAACTAGAACATCTTCCAGATGGCATTTTTTGTCCAGCCTTAGAGCTTTTTGGCAACTGATCAATTTTATTCTCAAGATAAGTGCTTATTTCAAATTTTCTATCACCAAGCAAAAAATCAATCAACTCATCTGACATTATGGCTTTTCCAATATGCTCTGGTTCAATAGACTCGTTTGTTGTTGCTATGTTAGCTGCTTTTTCTAATATTTGCGCAAATTTATCTGTAAAATTATACATGCTCATATATTATCAAAGTTTTGTAATGTTAGTCGAGACTGTGTTTTTCTCAGCTTTATTTGCAAGATAAAGAATGAGGCCAAATTTTTATATTCTATATCTCATAAAACAATTTGATTCAATTTAGTAAATTCAATGCGTTTGTTACAACATGATAGTTTGGCTCTTAGTTTCGATGTATTGTAGTATATATTTTCAATAAATATGATAACACAAATCACAATCAATATCTGTTTTTGTATACTAAATTAGTCAGATGAAAAAACTTTTCAAGATCTTGCAAAGTTATAAAAAATTAGTTTTAGCTTAATTGCTATAAAGTTAGGTTAAACTGGAAGAATTTTGCTTCGTCTGTTTCCTCATCATATGATAATGGAGCACTAAATGCCAGTTCAAGCTTTACTATGCCTAGATTAAAACGCAAACCAGCAGCAACAGAGGCTCTTAGGTTAAAATCCAGGCTTGCAATATCAGATGTATCTAATTTCCAATCTCTATGCTTTGCGTATTGAGGCAATACATTTTTAATAGGCATCTTTGTACCCCATAGCGATCCAACATATATACCTATAAATGAATTTAACTGGCTTATTGGCAATATAAATGGCATAATCAATTCTGCGTACGCGTTGAATTTGTTTGTACCACCAATTTGCGTATATCTATTTCTTTCTGCAGGACCTATATTTTTCAAACCTTTTAAGTACACTTCAGAGCTTTCAAAGTGGTCTAGCCAATAATATTTTTCACTCAAAACATGCATAAAGCCATATGAAAGAGTCCCAGTCAAATACACACTTTGAGATCTGTTAAATGGATAATGCAACTTAAGTTTTGGAGTGAATTTAATAAAATTACTGCTTCCATCATAAAACCAACCTAACCCTGTACTCAATCTAATATTTTGCTTCTTGTGATATGATTTACCAATACCGTGATTTAGTGATACTTCAAATAAATTACGCTTGTAAGGAAAATGATCATCATCAAAGAAACGAGATCGATTTTCTTCATCTACAAAGCCTGTTGACAAAACTTTCTGATTTTCAATGCCAAAAGATGCACTCATTGCTCCATATGAGTATAGATCAAATGAAAAACCTTTTGTAAAACCAACCAAGTTCATTGAATAGCCAACTGATTTAATATTATCCTTGAGCGTTTTGTCTTTTTTATGATTCTTTCTGTGAGCAATATGTTCTTTTGCTATTCGAGAGGAATCAATTTCTGATTGCTTTTTGCTTGTAGAAGTTCTATATAGATTGATAAACCATCCAATTTCTCTATCAAACAACGTGTTGCTTTTATAACCAAAATTGAAACTTTCTCCACTTTGACCAAGTGTTACATTAAACATTGCTTCATTACCTGTGCCTAAAAAGTTAGGATGTTGATAGAAGATACCAGCAGAGAAATCCCAATCATTACCAATCATTAAAGAACCTTGCATACCAATTTGTCCACTAGCCTGATCTTCTAGATAAATTACAACAATATATGCCCCAGGTTCTTTATCAGGATAATACTGAACGTTAACAAACTTGAAAAAACCTAAATTCATAATTCGGTTTTCAACTACATAAAGCTTGCGATGATCAAAGTAGCTACCAGCTGTAAGCTTAGAAGCTCTTAGAATCACTCC
This sequence comes from bacterium, assembly GCA_027371775.1. Lineage (GTDB taxonomy): Bacteria > Pseudomonadota > Alphaproteobacteria > CAJXXZ01 > DAHXLG01 > DAHXLG01. The sequence continues at coordinate 25,126 of DAHXLG010000010.1, read as the reverse complement.
AGTTTTGGTAACACTATTTCCTTTTACAAGTATTTTAGAAACAACATGTTTGTTAGTAACAGGCTGAATTTCAAATTCAATATCTACGATATCTTTTTTACAACTTACGCATTCTTTTTTCTCTTCCTTATTAGGGCAATTTGCACAGCGATATCGTTTGGAGTATGAAACTGCAACATGCTGTCCATCTGATCTATATTCTCTTAATACGTACCCAGCATATTCATCAATTAAATATTGTTTTGCAATTCCAGATAGAGTGTAATAAAGTTTGCATTCATGCAAAGTATCATCAATCTTAAAAGATACATTTCCAATTGTACATATAGGACCTTCATCAAATGAAACATAAATTCTTTGTTTTAACACATTAGTCTCACCAAGAGTTGTTTCAACAAAAGCATGATTAACTTTTGCATGTAAGAAACCTTCATCATTTGCGTACCCTACTAATGATTCAAAGTCATGTTGCAACATAAACGGTTCTGGAGAACTAGTTGCAAACAAAATATAGCTCTTAATACGTGGAGTGATGTAACGTTTCATCGCCTCAGCAGGCAACTCTTTGAGACCTATAAACTTTACATTATCAATTTCATATTTTGGACCAAGCTCAACATGAATGTATAAATCAAAACCTGCCTCAACACCTTCTTTAGCATCCTCTGATCTTTGCCTAATTTCATGTCTAATACGCGCAAACTCATAATTTTGCACCCTATAGTATGATTGTATGTTTGTTTTTGCTAATAGAATACGTTGAGAGTCAATAATAGTTCCAGGCTTCAATCCAGTTACCTGAATCAATGTTTCATAAGATGGACCAATATCATTTTTCTGCTTCTTATCACCATCAACTACAAAAATTATATTAGAAACAATGCGCTTTTCCTCAACCTCAACAACATAGTTGGCTCCATCTTTGTATATTCTAGTGTTTTCGAATAAACCACTTGCATGAAGAGTTTCCTGAGCTTCGTCTAGATCAAAAATATGATCGACCATGCTCTGGATTTTTTCAGCTGGCACAACTTTATTGCCTTTGATAATAATATCTGCATTAGATGCAAAACATAAAAATAAAATACTAAAAAAAAACAACATTATCTAATTAATCCTTTGATATCAACAAAAAAACCAATCGCAAAAATAGCTGCTAAAATTCCAACGCTTATGTAAACTAAGCCTTTTTCGTAAATAGCTGGAATTGGCCTTCTTATAATTGCTGAAATTAAGAATATCAAAATACGTCCACCATCTAGCAAAGGAACTGGTAGCAAATTTAACGCACCGATTGCAATGGAAATGTTAGCAATAAATATTATAAATGCTGCTAATCCATGTTTTTGCACTTGCATGCCTGTTTTCATAATGCCAATTGGTCCCATTAAATTTAGCGAAGCAATTGCTTTCCAAACTCGGCTGAGTGAATCATATATTCCATTTACAACATACCAAAATGCATTTGCAATCGCTGAAATCAAGCCCATTTTTTGAAATCTATTCTCAAGCAGAATTTTATAACTCTCACTTTGTGGCTTCTGCAATTGAAACTGCAATACCTTGCCTTCTCTTTCGATTGTAACAATTGGGTCTTTTACATTTATGACCAAGCTATCTACAATTTCTTGATCGTTGATCTTTAATATGGTATCTCCTGGTAGCAACTTTCCAATTGCACTAGAATTTGGTAAAATTTCTGCTATTTTAGAGCTAAATTGAGGAAAACCAAATGTAAAAGCAAGAACTGCTATGCATAAAAATGCACTAATAAAATTAAACATAGGACCAGCAATTGCAACTAAAACACCGCGAGTAGTACCAGCTTCTTTGAATTTTGATCCAACAACCTTATTATTATCGCTATCTTTTGGATGAACATATCCACCTAACGGTATCGCACAAAACTGCCATTTTGTACCACGTTTATCAACAAACGAGTGTAAAATTTTTCCAAAACCAACAGAAAAGACTTCAATTCCAACTCCAGACCAGCGTGCAGTAATATAATGCCCAAATTCATGAATAAACACTATTACGCTTAATGCTGCTAGACTTAATAAAAATTGCCCATACATATAATAGACCACCTATACTCTACAAGCCTAATATAAAAACAAATTTTTGAAAAGACACCAAAACAAAATAATTGGCTAAATTATAAAGAAAATAGAAGCAAAATGAAGCGAAAACCAAAACACTCAAACTTATTTGCTGGTATTAATTTAATGGGCAAAAAAACTTCAAACAAATTATTGCAATGCAATAGTTTTATACAGCAAATGAATTTCACAACTATTATGTTTTATTAAAAAAACCTCAAACACCAAATTGTTGAGCTGCGATTGTTTTATGCAACAAATCAGTTTCACAACGATTATGTTTTATTAAATTATAGAAAAATTCGATAATCGGCAGCTTCAAATCACCTTTCATTTCATATATGTTGTCTACAGACTTTAAGCTTTCCTGAGTTTCATTAAGAAGATCCCCTTCCTTCATAGCCTTTCCAGCTTTGTAGTTGCGAGAATGCTCTGATGTACACGTTAACACAAAATCACCAAAACATCCGCGTAGAAAATCATTCTCTTTGCTACCTAGCTTACGAGATAACTCAACTGCTTCTTTCATACCCTGCATAATCAATGTTGCTCGCGCATTTTGATTAGGTTGCAAATACCCAATTACAAATGCTGTTACGTTTTTAATCACCGCAGAAATTTGTGGCATAATTAAATCTTGCGTAGTGTCTATTATCATATCGTCTAAAAATTCTTTGATTGACCGAGTAAATTGCACAGGGCCTGCAATTGTAGCTGAAAGGAACTCAACATTGCTAGCGATTTCTTTAGCTAAATTTGGTCCTGCAAAGAACAAAATAGGAATATCAAAATTACATTCATTGCTCAAAACTTGGTTGCTAGCTAAACCTTTTGAAACAAGCATAATTGCATCTGGCCTACCAAATTTCAACAGTTTTTCAATCACCATAACACAAACATCAGATGGCACCGCAGGAATCATAATATCACCATCCACAATTGGCGCAAACTCAGAACCAAGAGAATCTTCCAATAACATATTCTTGTGAAAAATTGTACCAAGAGCGGTGCCAAATGCACCATTACCAAATATTCTAAATCTCATACAACAAAAATTATCCCTGTTAGTGTCTATTTATGCAATACCTAATGAAAACGATTACACTCAAATCTGTCATAGTTTCTTTTACCCAACAAAGACAACTTTCTCTTCTTGGAATTTTTGTTCGATAACGATATCATCTATTTATGAAAAACAAAAAAGACAATATATTCGGAAGCTTAGTATATTCGGTATTTCTTCCATTCTATACAATACTAACAGCAATAACAATCACAATAGGCATTAGCTGCAAAATTATAAAAGAAAATATGCTTTATGAGATAGTAAGAGGCTGGGCAAAATTTAATCTAAAAATGCTACAACTTTTAACTGGATTAAAAGTAGAGTATGAGAACGTGCCAAAAAACATGTCAGGACAAATTATTGCCAGCGAACATCAATCAACGCTTGAAATATTAGCACTCATAGCAATTGTTCCAAGACCGGTTTTCGTACTCAAAAAAAGCTTGATGAAGCTGCCATTTTTTGGCTATTGTCTAAGAAAACTTGGCATGATTCCAGTAGACAGAAAAAATAGAAATGTGCATTGGATGGATGAAGCACAAAAACAACTAGATCTTGGGAAAAATTTGATTATCTTTCCAGAAGGTACGCGCGCTGAGTTTGGAAAAGAATTAGAGTACAAAGCAGGCGTTTTCAGAATTGCTAAATATCTTAATAAACAAATCATACCTGTTGCAATTAATGCAGGTATTTTTTGGCGCAGAAGAAGTTGGATTAAAAAACGCGGTACAAGCATCATTTCATTTGGTCAACCAATTAATGCCGACCCAATTATTTTGCGCAAAACAATTCATAAGTTGGTGCCAAGATGATTTTAGGAATCGGTGTCGATTTATGCAGCGTCGCACGTATTTCAGAAGCTTTATATAGAAATTCTGATGCAAATCAACTCATATCTGATTCAGCATTTTGCCAACGTATTTTAAGCAAAGAAGAACTGCTTGAACTATCCACTACTCAACATAAGGAAAATTTTGTAACAAAAAAATGGACAGCAAAAGAAGCATTGTGCAAAGCATCGGGAAATGGAATGATAATTGGCTTCAACAATATCACAATCGCACATGAAGCATCAGGCAAACCATATTTTAAGCTAAATGAAGTTGCAACAGATGCAATAAACAAAGCATTTGGAATTCAAAGCTTTTCGACACATTTGAGCATTAGCGATGAAGATAATATGATCATCGCTTTTGCAATAATTTCGATCTGATTAAATTTCACAAACTTACAGCTAAATAAAAAAATAATTGTTATATAGTAAAAAATTTTTCTATGTTATTTGATTTTACCAGTAGCAAAGCATTATAAAACTTGATATCTATCTAAAAAGAAATGATAATAAATTCACTAGCAATTGAATCAAACATAATAAACGAATGATATTTAAAACAGCTATCAGAAAGGAAATCAATGGTATTCAAAAATATAATCTTGTTTTTTGCAAAAGTTACTAAGGATCACAAACTTAGGTTAGCCACATTGATATTATACTCTGTACTCTGTGGATACATTATTCCATTTTGGCCAATTCTTACTCAAAAATCACTTGAGCACAACATTTTTGCTCAAATATCCTTACTGGCATTAGCATGCTTACATTTTTCATTTAATTATATAAAAGAACTACTTTTGTTTCCCATACATAACAGCGCTTCATATCAGCTAAGATCAAATGCAATTTCAAATGCTCATAAAACAAGCGTGCAATCTTTAAAAAGCGGAAGCGTGATTTCTCGTTTACAACGTAGCACATCTGGTAAATATATTTTCAACAACCTAACAAATGCTATCAAATATGGCTCTATGATTATTCAAAGTCTTTATTTAATTTTCACACGCAACCCTATCTTATCTATAGCCAATATAGCAATCTTGTTTATATATCTTTTCCTAATTTACTTAGCGCAAAAATATTACAAAAGTTTGAGAAAAAAAGCATGGGATTCAACTGAAAATGCTGCAGACGTAGCAAACAAAACACTAGACCAAACAATATCTATAAGACAAAACTTACTAGATGAAAAAGAAGCGCAAAATGCACTAAAAGCAGAGTTTTTTGCATGGCATAATTATTACCTAAAATCAAATATTTTATTCGCAAGCTTATCTGTTTTCCCAGTATTCATGGCGTCTACCATTTTTTTGTCTAGCGCTATGACAACTGCAATATTAATCTGGAACTTATCAAATAGCGTTCGCATGTTCACAAATGACATAAAAACAATGATTGGAATGACAGTTGATATCGAAATCTTTTTGGCTAAAACTAAAACAAAGGAAATAACTCATGAGCACAGTAAAGATCACTTGCAAGTTGATAATGTTTTTATTCACAATCTTGGACCATTCAGATTTTCAACTAAAAGCAAATTGGTAGCGCTATGCGGTGAAAATGGAGTTGGAAAAACTCAACTTGCAATGGCTATCGCTGATTTAATTCCATATTCAGGCAAAATTATTGCACCTAAAACTATTTATATAGGCTTAAAAAGCTTACCAAATTTATACGCAGATAAAAACAGCATGGGTGAAAATGCTCTCAAAACAATTGATGGCGCAATCGCTAATGAGAATGCCCAATTAATTATTATAGATGAGCTGCTTGATATACTCTCTCAATCCAACCTAAAAAACACACTCAACAAACTAAAAGAATGCTCAAAAATGATCATACTTATAACACATAGCAGCAAAATAATCAATGAGGCTGATGAAAAAATAATTCTTTAATCAATATATAGTCCAATAACATCAACTAAACTAAACAAAATAAAATGAGATATTTCTAGATAAGATGCGGTTTTGTGCTATTCAAACATGAAACCAGTTGGAAATCAATTGCTCCAAAAATTGGTTAACAAAAAACTTAACAAAAAATTTTTGCAACTATAAAACAAGATGAAATCAGAACAAACAAAAAGCAAACTCTTCAATCTTGACCAAAACGATATCGCGTACAAAATAGTATTAAATCCATTAATTTTCTTGAGAGAAGATCAAATAAGCAGGACAATCTAACCATATGCTTAAATATGTAATTCATGCAGACTTCATTAAATGGCGTGCAATAATATATGCATTTTATATTTATTTGTTTGTTTCCATCAACTTTTATAAAACGAGTACTATATAGAAATCTTATGAATAATCTCGTTAAAAATGGCTCCACGCTCTTCAAAATTCTTAAACTTATCAAAGCTTTGATAACCTGGTGAAAACAACAAAGTCAATTTATTTAAGCTGGCAAATTCATACGCGCGCTCTACTATACGCTCAAAACTATCGCTGCTAATTCTATATTCAATAACCGCATCATCTAATGCAGCAATTAACTCAGGATTCTCTGCGCAAATATAAACACGCTTGATTATTTGACTAAACAAGCTTAAATCTCCCCACTCACTTGTGCCCGCTCCTCCAGCAATCCAGCAAATTGGATCTTTAATATTGCTAATAGCCTGCTTTGCAGCTATGCCATTTGTGGATTTGCTATCATTTATCACAGTAATTGGATTTGTTTTAACTATTTCTTGACGATAGGGCAAGCCAAGATAATCTTTAGCAATCTCAAGAGCACGCTGTTTATCTAAACCTAATATATCTAATACTTGATTTACAATGCCCCAGCAATATTTATATTCAACACGCTCAAATAGAATAGCATCAGGAAGCACTTTAGGCATTATTGCTCTTTTAAAATAACTACCCTGCTCATTTTGTTCTGATCTTTGCATAGATTCCAAATCCCAATCTTGAAACAAATCACAAAAACCAAGAACCTTGTACTTTGCGCCAAAAATCTTACATTTTATACTAACATAGTCATCAAAAGCTCCGTGTCTAGATAAATGATTTGGATAAATATTTGTAATAATTCCAATATCAAAATGATGCAAATCTTCAATGTTCATAAGCTCCAACTGATAAGAAGAAAGCTCAATTACATAGTAATCAGCATCTGGAAACTCTAATGGAGAAACTCCAAAATTTCCGCCAATACAAACTTTTGCAGGACGTCCATCTACCTCACATCTACTTAACACATGCTCAATCATAGCACTTGTTGTAGATTTTCCATTTGTACCAGTAATAGCAATTTTAATTCCAACTTTTTTGTGATGCAAAAATATTTCAATATCATTTGTAATTCGAATACCACGTCTTATTGCTTCTTGCATCATATCATGCTTTAAAGCAATCCCAGGACTTGCTACTACCAAATCAACATTGTCCCAAGATTCAAAACGTGGCACATCAGGAACATACTGAATTTTATCATCATAAAAACAAATAGGAGCCTTACCACGAAAATACTCAATAACAGATTTACCTACAACACCAACACCCAATACTAAAATCATATCAAAATCCTCTAAAAAGAAGGCACACAACTAATAACAAGATACCAACTAAGTTGAAAACAATCAAGATCTTGCCTTTACTCCATCCTTTTTTCTCAAAGTGATGATGTATTGGAGCCATCAAAAACAACCGTTTTTTCAATACCCGAATATAATATATTTGGATAATTACACTAACAGTTTGAGCTACAAATACCATGCCAACAAATGGCAAAAATAACTCTAAATGATATTTATAAAATAAGCCACCAATTATTGCCCCAATTCCGAGAGCTCCTGTATCACCCATAATAATTTTTGCAGGAGGCACATTGAACATCAAGTAACCTAAAATACATGCAATAAATAAAATTGAGCTATTTGAATAAGTTGCAAAATATATAAACAATAAAGTGTATATACCAAGTGTTGATGCAAGCGTATCAATTCCATCGGTTAAATTGAAACTATTTGCTGCAGAAATAATCACAAGCATTCCCCATAATAATACAAATGGAAACACTGCATTTATAAATGGAACATAGTTTCTTGTCGGATCATGTAAAATCACATAAAATACAAAAATTATAGCAAACAATATCTCAAAACACACCCGTACCTTAACCAGCAAACCAGAGTATTTGTTACGTTTTAATTTTAAAAAATCATCACAAAAACCTAAAAGCGCATATGAGTTACCTAATAAAATCACATCAACATCAGTTTTTATAAAAAACATACTCAAATTTAGTGCTAGAAAAATTGCTAAGCCACCCATTGTTGGCACAAATTTTTTTGTATTTGTAATAGCAATTATTTCTTCACGATCTGGCTGAAATAGCTTGTATTTATGAGCAAATTTAATCAAACCAAATGAACTCACTGCTGAAATTAAAAAACTAGAAATATAAATACTATTTTCAAACACTTGCAGCAAGAGCTCCTCCATCAATATCTTCTCAATATTTGCTATATTTATCAATGCAATATCGTTTATTGAGAAATTATTGGCTATGAATTTACTAAGCTACTAATAATTTCAACATAAAATCCTGTTTTGCTAAGATATTAAGCAAGGAATTTTAATAATAAACTACATCAAAGTATAATATTTCTAGTAATTAGCAAACAATTTTATAGAGTAAAATAGTCAAACTGAGTTTATAAAATTGATGAAGTGTTATTCAAAGAAATGATAAGGAATAGTTTAATACAATTAAATTTGGATTAAAAAATATATATTTACAAAAAAAGCCTAACGCTACAATTAGCGATTGTTATTAATTAAAAATAAAAAGTCAGTAGATTGTGTTTTTATATATCCAAATGTAGTTTTATGAGAGCTAACCAAGGTTTAGATTAGGCAAGATTTTTTGGACTAATTAGTTTAATCATTTGAGCATGTTCAGCATCAATTTTTTCTTCTTTATCTAATACAATTTTCTTAACTTTTAAGTCAGTAGCTCCTGTAATTTGAGCATCTTTTAATCCATAACTAGGCACGCCCTCGTAACTAATTGGAGCATCACCTACAAGTTTTCTAATTTGTGGTGCTAGCATTTGAATTGAACTATCTTGACCAGTTGCATTAACAATAGGTACCTGTGATGGCAAAACTGGCGGACGCAATCTTTCAAAGCTAATTTTGAGATCCTCTCTTTGAGCCTCAGCCTTACGTCTTTCCTCTTCAGCCTTACGTCTTTCCTCCTCAGCATTACGTCTTTCCTCCTCAGCATTACGTATTTCCTCATCAGCCTTGCGTATTTCCTCATCAGCCTTGCGTATTTCCTCATCAGCCTTAGCTCTCTCAACAGAAGCTGCAACCAACTTCAGATTTTTAATTTGAGGGTGATTTATTATATAACCTAACCACTGCTTGTGAAAATCTTCTCTATACCCAGTATCGGCTACTTTAGAATATTCCTCCCAGTTTGCTTCAATAATTGGCGCTGCATATTTTTCGTACGCTTGTGCATCAACTGATGAGTTTCCAAAACCTTCGTATTCTAAGTCTGCAATGTGTCTTGTGTTATCCTCAATAACCCAAATAATACCACGATCATCAACTTCGTAAGAATAATGTTCGTTTGGATGCAACTTTTTGTACTCACCAATTAAATATTCAGAGTGACTTTTTGTCCAATTATCCTTTGTAGCATGATAATCTTTGTGAGACTCAATAACTGTGTTTTTTTGCTGACTCAAACTAGTAATTGCATCTTCACTAGAAACATCAATCATAGTAGGTTTTTGCACGCTAACAAAACCATCCCTATCAATTCTTTGCAATCCTTCTCCACTAGATGCTTCATTTAAAGTTAAAGGAGCGGCAGCTTTCAGTGTAGTAATAAGTAAAATGTATAATATGACCATACTTAAGTTATACCACTGCTTTATTTAGACTTAGTAAAAATATTTTTATCCTATTTGGAAACTTTTTATCCGTTAATGCCATTTTCCTCTTATTTATTGCCGATCACGCGCTAGTGTCTAGCTGACAAATATTGACAAAAAACACAAAAACGTACTTTGTCTCATCTGATTTTATTGCCAATTTTTTCAAAAACTTATCACCGATTGGTAATAATAAAAAACTTTTGTTTACTTAATTAACCAACTGCTATGCAATATTTTTATATTATTTTAAACAATTTCTAACTATTTCTCATTGTTTCCAATCATTGCGCTAAACATACATGGAGCAATACTTGAAAATATTGGCAATGCATAATAAACAGCATTTGCTTCAAGATCTTTCTGCTTCCAATTTTTTAACAAATGCAAGCCACTAGCAATATATGTATGCAATTTTTGTTTCTTTAACGCGCTAATTATTCGATAATGAAATACTCGATGGCCTGAGAAATTATCAGTCTGCATCTGATTGTATATTATAGGCAAAATTGTCCACGCTTTGTTCATAATTTTCCATGCTGTAAGTGCATCATGGCCATTCAAAGCAACTGCCCTTTCAACAGGATGCAGCAACAAGCTAAGCTGCATAGCCTCGTATCCATATATCTTAGCGTATTGGATAAAATGATAAGAATATGATGAGGATAAATTTTGATTAAAGCTCAAAACTTCTAAATGAGATTTTTCATCAAAAACTTCATTAACATGTTTCTTATATTGCAAATTAAATTCTTCTTCTAAGCCAAATTCTTTGCATGCACGTTGAAACACATCGCATGCAATTTTTCTACGAGTAACATTAGAAACTACAGCAAAAAATTCTTTCTCAAACCTATGAAATGGATATATTTGCAGCATATTTATATGGTTATATGGTAGAATAATTTATTCCAAGCAAATAGAAGAAATAATATCTTCAAGTTCAGACAAGCTATTGAACTCTAAAATCACCTTTCCAAAATTCTTCTCACACTCAATACGTGTAGTTACACCCAATTTTTGACTAATCATTTCTTGAAACCTCAAAATTTCATCAGGCTGCTTAGCTTTTTTAACTTCAGGTTTTCTCAATTTTTCTTCTACCTGACGCACTGATAGTTTTTTTTCCACAATTTCTTTTGCAATATCAGAAGCATCTGATTTGTTTACAAGAACTTTCGCGTGTCCTGCGCTGATTTTGCCTTCGCGAATTTGCTGCTTTATTGCTTCACTCAATGTGTTGATACGTAAAAAATTAGTAACCACCGTTCGGTTCATTCCCAAGCGTTTGGCAAGCTCATCTTGGCTTAAATTAAGCTTTTCTATCAAAAAAGCAAAGCCTTCTGCTTTTTCAATCGGATTCAAATCTTTTCTTTGCAAGTTCTCAATCATACTAACTTCAAGAGCTTGCTGATTAGAAAAATCAACAATAATAGCTGGAATTGTTTCTTTCTTTGCTATAACAGATGCTCTATATCGGCGCTCACCTGCAATAATTTCATACTGATTTTCAACTTTTTTAAGCAAAATAGGCTGCAAAACTCCATGTATCTTAATAGATTCGGCAAGCTCATTTAACTCATCAAAATTTTTGCGCGGCTGCCATTTGGCTGGCATTATTTGATCTAGTTGTATTTGACTTATACTTTCTCCCGATTGCTGAGTTTCATCTGACCCAAAAAATGCATCTAAACCCTGACCCAATCTGCTTCTTACAAACTTTTTCTCTTCATTCATCCTATTGTACCTACTTCCTGACCATAAACTCTTGCAATAACTTGGCAAGCTAAATCTTCGTATGTCTTGCTTCCGTTTGAATATTTATCATAATCATATATGCTTTTTCCAAATGAAGAAGCCTCAGCAAGACGAATATTGCGTGCAATAATCACATCAAACAACTTAGCTTTAAAATGCTTTTTGATATCAGCCTCTACTTCTTTGTGAAATAAGTTGCGCTTATCATACATTGTAAGAACCAAACCTAAGATATCTAAATCATGGTTCCATAAACGTTTAACTTTTGCTGCAGTTTCAACAAGCAAACTTAACCCCTCAAGCGCATAAAACTCAGATTGCACTGGAATTAATATATAATTTGCTGCAACTAAAGCGTTAATCGTAAGCAAACCAAGCGAAGGCGGACAATCAATAACTGCAAGATCAAATCTACCAGCAATCTTTGTAAGACCATTTTTTAACTTGCCCTCTCTATCAGCTTGTCCAACTAATTCAATCTCAGCGCCAGCAAGGTTCTGATCCGCGCATAATACAGACAAATTTGCATAACTCGTACTCTGTATTTCAATATCATCATCACCCTGCAGCAAACCATATGATCCTCTGCACAACCCACGCTTACCAAGACCAGAGCTAGCACTTCCTTGCGGGTCAAAATCAATCAGCAGAACGCGTTTCCCAGCCAATGCTAAATAATGAGCAAGATTAATAGCCGTAGTTGTTTTACCTACTCCACCCTTTTGATTGGTAATTGCAATTACTTTCATATTTAATAATCAAATTATATAAAAATTCGCCATTTAATAAAAGATAGTTTAATGGGATTTATAATTAATACAAAAAAATTTATCAGAATATCAATCTATTTAAAAGAATGACTATAAAGTATATACGCTATTTATGCAAACAAGATTCTTCAAGAGACATATAAATTTCTCTCATTTTCAACAAACTAATCCATAAATCGCGTTTTTTTGATGGCATGCGAAGCGTATAAGATGGATGATATACTGGAAAAATATTACGCTCGATACCTCCAAGCATAACTTTGTGCAACTTACCCTGTGAGCTTGTAATACCTTGAAGACTCAGCGCTTTTAAGGCAATGGCTCCAACTGGAACAATTAAAAGCGGATCGATAATATTAATATGCTCAATTACATAAGGCTTCATAATCTCTATTTCTTCAAGTGTTGGAGTACGATTTCCAGGAGGTCTCCATGATAAAATATTTGTAATGTAATATCTCGTGCGATCATATGGACCATTATCATCTACAATTAATTCTAAAAATCGGGTCAATAGCTTACCACTTTTACCAACGAATGGCTTGCCTTCTTTGTCTTCTTCCTCACCAGGAGCTTCGCCCACAAGCATTAATCTACTATCAATATTGCCATCAGCAAAAACTAAATTTGCAAACGATTTAAATGAAATTCCGTTAATTGAATCTAGTTTTAAACGCAATGCTTCTAATAATTCTTGCTTAGATGAGTTTCCTTCTGTTAACCAAGGACCTGTTTGTGCCGATGTATCAGAAAATTGTGTTTTTAATTGATCTCCATCAAGAGCTTTCTGTGATAATGATGATTTGTTAGTATCTAAACACGATAAATTACTGTACAAAATTGTATCATTTTGATTCTCATTGTTTTGCAGGCTTTGATTTTCATCTTGTTTTGCAGTTATAGAAATTTTTTGTTCAATTTTTTGTTCATCAATTTTTGCAGAAAGTTTAAAATGTTGTATCTGTTTAGAAAAAATAAAATCTGGCCAGCTATTAATACGCATTATTTTTCTGCCCAGCTTTCAGACATGCGGTTCATAATAAAAATACCAACAAAAGCAAGAAAAGCAAGCATAAATATAACATAGTTAAAATTAATTGCTGCTAACTTTAGCATAAATGAAATCAATATGGCAGCAGCAGATGCAGTAATGTTTATCAACATGCTACTAATTTTCCCTCTAACACTATGTGGAAAAATCATCGTAATATATCCATAAAAACTTGCATTTATAATGCCTAAAATTATACCAAACAAGATAGATAAAACAATAGAATTCATATCCCACGAAACTAAAAAATTTAAAAAGGAACAAAAAATTAATAACCCACTAGCAAATTTAACGCTTGAAAGCGAACCATGTTTATCAGCTATTTCTCCTAATTTTGGAGTTGCTAAAAATGTTACTACAAGCATTAAAAGCGTATAGAGCAAGACTGTTTCAGGTTGTTCTCCTACTAAAATAATTTTATAGTTTGGTAAAAAAACTAAAAACGTATACACAAAAAGCATTTGAATAAAAGTAAGAATAAATGCAGATGGTAATCGCTTAAAATTATAATGCAATTTTTTTTGTACTATTGGTTTATCAAGTTTATCAAAATATTTTCTTAAATTCCAAACTATGAATATAGAGAATGGAATAGATAGTAAAATAGCAAAACGCCATCCATAAACAAACATACTCTCTTGTAATTGCCAATCTAATAATGATACTACTGCACTGCTTGCAATGAATCCCATAATATATCCTTTTGAAGAAATGCTGGATAAGTAATATTTGCCTCCACTTCCAGATTCAACATCCATTACGGTAATATTATGATTTCCTCCAATGGAAACTCCCTGTAAAAAAGTGAGAAATACAAATATATAAGCAGAATTATCTGGTAAAAATGCAATAGATAAAGTTGCAATACTCATTAAACAAAATGCTAAATAAACAGATTTGATTCTGCCATGTTTATCACCATATTTTCCAAATAAATAAGCTCCAAAAGGACGTCCAATTACAACCGCAAGCCAAAAAAGCATTATAATCCATGATGAGACATTTCGAAAAAATATTTTAGAAAATACATTAGCAAGAGAAATACAAACTGCTATTTGATACCAATGCAAACTAGCAGTAATAAACGATAAATTATTACGAGAAAAAGTAAACATAGAAGATTATAACACATGCAACAAAATTAGTCACCAGTTGAGTACTCTTCTTTTAAGAAAAACAAAAGCATAAAACTCAAAGTGCAAATTAACGCAAGCAAATATTGTGCAAAAACAATTTTCTGATTCATTAAAAGCAAACAAAATGGAATAGCACTAGCACAAACAGCTCCAGCAAAATTTACCAACACAGAGCTCACTCTTGCGCGCATATTGCGTGGAAAGATCATTGCAACGTATCCATATAAAGACCCGTAACCTACCGCTAGCAAAATACCATAAACAATAATATAAAAAATAGAATAACATAAACCATTAAATGCAATCAAAATTAACAATACAAAATTAGATATTTTTAAGCTTTTAATGCATCCATATCGATCAGCAAATTTTCCAAAAAATGGAGTAGCAATCATCATAGCAAAAATACCAATCGAACTTATTAGAAAGATATTAGAAGTATCTTTTAAATTTAAAATTTGAGCAGATTTCAATGCAGCACTCTTTAAACACATAATCTCATAATTTGGCAAAATTACAAAAATCAAATAAAATTGCATCATTTGCAAGATCAATAAAATAAATATTTTGATAACCAAAGATAAATTTAACTTTATATTTTTTTGAATATTAACATTTGGATTATCCTGCTTTTTCAATGTAAGCAATACTGGAATAGAAAATAAACATACAAACATAAATGGAATCCGCCACATAAAAAATATTTGCTGCGCACAAAACAAATTAAGCAAAAAAGCAGTGATACTTCCGAATAAAAATCCAATCATAAAACCCATGCATGAAAAACTGGATGCATAATATCTGCCACTTTCAACTATCGCAACCGATACACTATAATTACCTCCAATTGCCATGCCTTGAGCAAAACGAAGAAGCGCAAATATTACTGGCGCTGCAATGCCAATCGATATATAAGAAGGCAGAAAACTAATAAATAAGCTAGCAACATTCATCAACATCAATGAATGATATGTAGCTTTTGTCCGCGAGTATTTATCACTATAATATCCAAATAAAAATGCACCTAATGGACGTCCAAAATATCCAATTGTAATCGATGAAAAATACAATAAAAACTGAGCAACTTTATCACTAGAAGGAAAAAACAAATGAGAAATAACACTGGCAAATGCAATCGCTAATGCATTATCGTACCACTCGATTGCTGAAACTAACAAACCTAAATTTTTTTGCATAAAAAATACTCACGTTACAATATATAATAAATTTTGTATACATTGATAGAATAATCATTTGTACACACTTGTATAGCTATATTTTTTTTAGCTTACTCTAATTCTTCTTTTAGAGTATTTAAAACTAACCAAACACATGATACAACAAATGCTAAAAAGTAACTTACATAGTTGAAATTATATCTTGCTAAATATGCTGCAATAAGTGGTGTTACTCCTATACTAATGCTACCTGTCACATTGAACAAAACGCCTGCAATTCTAGCACGTACACTTTCGGGAAAAATTAAAGCAACAAATCCATACAAACTGCCGTAACACACTGCCATCAAAATAGCAAAAACAAATGACCAAATCCAAGAATTCCATGGTCCAAAAAATGCTGTAACAAACAAACCAATCGCACAAACTTTAAGAGATTTTATAGCTCCATATGCATCAGCAAGTTTACCAAAAAACGGAGTGAATAAAGCAATCACAACCATTGAAACGGAATGATAAAACCAAATTTGAGAGCTATCTTGACCTAAAAACATAATTTTATAATTAGGTAAAAATGTGAACAATAAATAAAATGGAACCATATCTAATAAAAATAGTACGAAAACTTTTGCTACTAATTTCCAGTTTATATCAACTGTTGAAGTCACGAAACTTTGCACTTTTTCTTTCTTTTTCATATCAGTTTTTGCAAATGCAATAAACACAGGAATAGAAAAAATAGCACTAGACCATAAACCAATGCGCCATCCAAACTGCACCAAAAAATCTTGTGTAAAGAAATAATTTAATATCGTTGCTGCAACACTACCTAACAAAAATCCAATCATAATTCCAACTGAAACTAGACTTGATGTTGCATACCTTTCTGCTCTGTGCACAGACTCAACAGATGCAACTGCAACTCCATAATTGCCACCAATTGCAACGCCTTGTAGAAAGCGAAAAAAAATGAACAATGCAGGTGCGTATCGACCAATTTGCCCGTATGCAGGCAAAAAGCTAATTGCCAAACTTGCAAAAACCATTAAAGTAAATCCAAAAAATGCTGCACGCATACGATTATATTTATCACTGTAATGACCTAGTATAAAACCACCTATTGGACGCCCCAAATATCCAATAGCAATAGAAAGCAAATACAACATAAATCTTGCAGAAGTATCAAACTCTGGAAAAAAAACACGCGAAATAACATCAGTTAACGCAATGCAAATAGCATTTTCATACCACTCAATTGCTCCGATTGCCGTACCTAAAAATTTCAGCATTCAACCTTCCTTTTATCTGACCATAGTAACATAAATGATAAAAATAATTCTAGGAGTGTATCGAACTCTATTTTGATTTTCTAGAAGAAAAACTATTATCTAGATAATATATTTTAATGCATTTTTCCAAAAAAATTTCTCACTTACAATCTGGTGAAAAATTTCATGTACACATGCGTTAGCGCAAACGAATACTTGAATAGGAAAAGTTCTATATGAGTTAGAAAACTAAAACTCCACGAGACCGTAAAATACAATTCTAATGCAAACGCATTTTTCACTAAGAATTATAAAATCACAATTCTACATGAGTTAGCAAACAAACGCTGGAAGAAAACGAAAATTCAAAAATTAATATAATGAACATGCAATTTGTTATGAACATCGTAAAATCAAAATTCTATCTGCGGAAAATTCTCTAATCAATTAGGATCAAAAATGTTCTTTTTACAAAAACCATTTTCATGGCTAATGTATAATCTGCGTATCTTCTATCAACAAATCAAAATCAGCTCTATAAGCAGCTTGTGCTGCATTTAAAATATCTTTATCATCTGGCAATTGTAGAAACATGAATGGATTGCCATTTTCATGTCCATGCTGTAACAAGCCCATGATCCTTCCACCACCTCTATACTCTAAATCATATTTTGCAATTGTAAATCCATCTGCATAATTTTTCAAACAAATTAGTTTCTTTGGATAATATTTTTGATACAAAAGTATGCAATATGATTTTTGTCCTGCTCTTCCAACTCGTCCACGTAGCTGATGCAACTGAGCTAAACCAAACTGACCAGCGTTTTCAATCACTATCAAATCAGCATCTGGAATATCGATACCAATCTCTACAATGGTTGTTGCAACCAAAATCTGAGCCTCTCCGTTTCGAAAATTATTTATAGCTTCTAGCTTTGCAGCATCTTTCATTTTTCCGTGTAAAATTTCAATTCCAATTTTATCTTTTATTCTAGCTTTTATATAATCTGCTCTGCTTAAAACTCCTATTGAAAGATCATTTTCTTCAATACTTGGCATTACCCAGTATGTCTTTTTGCCTGTCTCAACTATGCGTTCAATTATATTGTCAATTTGCGCATCTGATACAATTGTTGTTTGAGTATCTTTTTTAAAAACACTTTCTTTAATCATCGAAAAAGTCATGAATTTTTCTAATAAAATATTCAAACTACGAGGAATCGGAGTAGCACTGAGCATTAAAAGATTTTTACATACTGCATCTGAAAGCAACTGTGCACGTTGCAAAACTCCAAAACGCTGCATCTCATCAATAATCACTAAACCTAAGTTTTCTATTTTTTCTTTCGCATGTAGCAAAGCATGAGTGCCTATAATAAATTGTCCATCAATATACTTTTTATTGCCTGCTAAAACCACACTGCTTTTAATACCAATTTGTTCTAAAAACGGAACCATCCACGAAGCATGTTGCTGCAGCAAAGTCGTTGTAGGAGCCAAGAATGCCACACGAAAACCAGCGCGCATAACCAATATAGCTATAACTAGTGATACAACTGTTTTGCCAGCTCCAACTTCTGCAAACAACATATGCCTCATACAATGCTTTTTACATAACTGATCGATAATTTCATGTATCACACGCATCTGATCAGCATTGAGCTTGAATTTTAATGGCAATGCATCAATAAACGATATATAAGATTGCAGCTTTGAATCATTGAAACTCATTTCTATTGGCAAATTATTATCATCTTGCTTAAAAATTGTAGCAAACAAATCTGCCTCAAGCTTTTTTAGCACCAACATAGATTTCTCTATATCAATATTATTGTGGATATTATATAAAGCTGTTTTAACCTCACCATCAGGTAATTTAGAAAGCACGGTATTTATAATTTTATGCAAAACTAAACTGGATATAGAACTTGCATATACTGGAGTTGGTTTTTCAATAGCTAACTGTGTCAAAACTCGAACACCTTTCATTGTCCATTCGTTTGATGATACCTCAATAGATTTATTTGTTGAGTTATCAGATTTTCTAACAGATTTTGATATTTTATCAAGTTCAATAGAACAATATACAGCTTTACCACATACAAGATATTGCCTTCCCTTAAAAAACATGGCTACACTTTTTTGATTGAAAAATAACATTGTTATTTCTGTATGAGCAGAATCAACGCCCTTTACAATCCATAGCTTACCTTGCCTATATTTACTAGTAATAGTGACATAAATCAACACTTCACCTTCAGAAATTTGCTTTGTTATATTCAAAAATTTTTTTGGAAAAAATAACAACAAATGCCTGATTTTAAAAATACCAATCTTGTTTAAAAGAAATTTTCTAGCAGGACCAATCTCTTTTAAAATACTAATCGAATCATCAAATGCTATCTTATCAGAAATTGATTCTAAAACTAAATCTTGTGATTCAACAACACCATCTTTGTTTGATAAACTAACTTCTTTACTAGGCAATTTTGTATTTTTTTTCAAAAAAACCCCTACTCTCACAAAAAAAACTAAGCTATACTAAGAACGCTTTTGCTCATATTTCACTAATAATTTATCTAAATCTTCTTGTGTACACAACTCTAAAACCACTGGATGACGCGGTGTGAGATTTTCATAATCTTTATATGATTTATCCCTAATTGATTGAACAAGAGTTTTCGTACACTTGAGCAATTTCACTATCGCTTCGTTAGGCAAGTCCGGCTGCTTTGTCATTAACCAGAAAATAGCATTTACAATTTCATGTCGCTTCATATATGATCTACTTTTACGTACACCAACTACCTTCATATCCAATGTATTTGCCTCTAGCTTCGCATTAGCATCATTTTCACACTTTTTAATCATCTCTTCTGAAAGAAGCATCATATCAACAGGATTTGTTTCAATAATATTCTGATCCAAACCCATTCTAAACGCGTTTACTTCAATTTCATGCAAATTACAAAAATCAGCAATTTGCTTGTTAGATAAATTAGTGCGCTTGGCAAGCCACAATGCAGTACCTTTTTGCATTAAAATTCCATTAGCCATAATTTATATCACCCTTTCTGGCGTTTATAGCATAAAATTCATATTTTCTCAAGATAAACTTAGATTTTTCTTAAAAAACAGCTAAAATCAGATTGTTTAGACAAAATAAAAAAAAGTATTTGTTTTAAATTATTGACAAATAGATAAATCCATGCTAAGATAAGCGTATGGGAAAATCATTGATCAAATTATTAACAACCATTATGGTATTCAACGCAAGTGCAATAGAGTTAAATCACAGCAGAATAGGGAAATATCACTATCCATTTTTAGAAGTTTCACTAGATAGTGCCGACAAACAAGAACGAGCAATTTTATGTTATCAATACGAGCACAAAACGAACGGAGCGATAGCTTTTAATCTTAGCAAAGAAAAATATTTTGCTGATATAACACTTATGCAACAAATAATCGAATCTTTTTGGGATATTGATGGTCAAGTTTCTTCACTCAGCTCTAAGATAAATTTCTTTTTAAATCAAATATATGAAATTCCTGATACAGAAAAAGAAAAATACATGGATATGATATTAGATAAATTTGCCACAATTACATCAAAAATGAAGATTAACTCACTATTTGTAAGCTCAGAAGAAAACCAGGATGTATTAAAATATTTCTCACCAAAAATGCAGGCAATCTTAACTTCGCTAAAAAATAACACGCTCAAGCATGAGCAGCTAAAACCAATTTATTTCAACAGAAATGAAAAAGGTTTTCAGGTGATACAATTGCATGCTAGCGGCAAATACAAAACAGAAAACAACACAACTTATAAATATCAAGAACAAGAGTTTGCAATTGCAGGGAATTCAATGCTGGCAGATGTTGCTATCACAGCACAAATCGTAAATTTCCTTCAAGCTTATAATTATTGTTCAAAAAGTTTTTTTGAAACAATGCAAACACTAAATGAAACTGTTAGAAAAAATGCGAATACAAAATCAGTAAAAGAAGCTCATGAAGAAATGATTGCTCTACTAGGACAACAAATTAAAGAGTTGATAAAAGATAACAAAATCGGAAAGGATCTTAAAGGAATTAAGTTCACAAAAACAGAGAGGCAATTAAACGGGCTTACTTTAAACCAAAAATCTGAGACTAAAACATTCAATATCAAAGCATACATTTCACCAGAACTTAAAAAAGCATTAGGAAAAATACTTGTTTAATATGTAAAGAACCACGTATAAGCTTACATACTTTCATCATCACAAAAATTTATATTTATTTTGATACTTCTCATAATTTGATTTATAATAAAATGTTTGTATTTAACATCTAACTATAAAATAATAAATCAAAAATCACACTAAATTGACCATAAATAAAAACTCAAAGTGAAATTGATTAATGATTCATAAATATTAAAAAACTTCCACAACTTTCTTTTTAGCTAATGCAATATATTTGACAATATATTTTCTTTTAACATAGCTAGGTTAAAATACACATATTCAGCTCTAAAAACAGAGAGCAAATTATCAAAAAATGCAATTATAATAACTCCAAAATTTTAACTCTATAAATCAATAGGGAAAGCAAATAGACAAAAAGCTATTATCCTGAAAACCAAAATTTCTAAGCCTTGATTTTGATAATATTTGAATTTGCGTGCAAAATTACTTAAAAGGCAAATTTATTGATGCTGAAATTAATACAAGCTAACTAAATAATAAAGTTTCAATTTGCATATTTTATAGAAGATTTAAATCATTTTAAAATACTGCTATAAACTAATTGGAATAGAATTTATAAAAGAATGGGCTCTATGCTTACACATTATTAAAGTTTGCATCAATTCTAGTAAGCTTAAAATAATTTGCTCAATTTTTTATCAAAACTAAACTCTTCACATGAAAAATCTGATCGTGACACAAATGCAAAAACATGCTTGAAACTAAATATATATTAAAAGTACACAAACATGTAAAAAATTTATTCACTCTTAAAAAATGTACAAACATATCGTACAATAGCAAGTTTATTTATACCGCTTCCATAAGAATTCAGATTTAACTATCTATTCACAATGCAAACATTTAAGAAAGCTTTTGAAAGCACATAAAAGTTTTCTTTAGAAGAATACAATCCAAGCAAACATATAAGTGAAAAGTTTAGTAAAATTATAAGACAACAAGTTCAACGATACTTTTATGTAAAAAATTATTGAGCTAAAGCAATTTGTTTTTGCAACAACATCCATTTTACTTTATTCTTCTTATTTTTTCATACAAACAATTTTTCAAAATGTTATTTACAAAAATCAAAGAATTTTTAATCTAAATTAGCTAAAATTGAGCAATACAACCTCTAATTTAATACTTCAAAAACTCAACCAATTCAATTTATTTATAATAAGATTGCTCAAAAATTCAATATTACAGACTAAATATTGTTTAGCTTTAGATATTACTGTAAAGTCGCGTACTAGTGGAAATTTTGCACAAGTGCCAATTTGTATAAATTTGAAAACAATATTGTGTTTGTTAAAGTTGGCTCATATTATTATGCTTACCAAGCTTGAACAATACTGAAAAATTAATACCTATTGCTATCAAACAGCATAATTGGATTAATAACCATTATAAACCAAAGAACTTATAAAGCAAAGAAAGTACTTACCAAAAAGAATAAACAATGATCATGCAAATTAACAATTCTATTCAAGTTAAAAATAAGAGCAATAAATTCTAAATTTGAATGTGCTAAACATAAATGAGTACTAGGAATAAAGATATATAAGATAATTTGAAACTTCTAAACATTTAGAAAAATTTTGAGCAAAATTTGTATAAAATAAAATCTTGATGGGGCGAATGACCGGGATCGAACCGGCGACCTCTAAAGCCACAATCTAGCGCTCTAACCAACTGAGCTACATCCGCCGCAAGTAGTTTCTCACAAAATGAAACAACAAAACAATTCTAAATGAAATTAGCAAAAGATACAACGTATCAATTAGCCATGATAAAAAGTAATTTTCAATATGAATTAGTTGAGAAATGATAATATTTAAATATTAGCCAAGAATACCCTTACAAAATATTTTGCCAATTACGACAACAACACAACAAAAAATTGTCAAACAATTTTTCTTATACATCTCAGTTTCTAATATAGAAACCAAATCTGCATTGACAATATTTGGATCTATTCTTATATCTATATTAAAATCCAGTTTTTGTTTTTTCTCTCTCAAAGCTTCGATCGAATCAAAAAACAAAGCATCAAGTTTTAAAGATATTTCTGATCTTTGATCTAGAGTAGCAGCATTATTCATCAAACTTAACAAGTTAATATATTCATGATATACTCTATAAGCTGGCATATTAAATACACTCAAATATTTCGAATAATGAGAATACAGCGTATCAACAAAAGGAATCATTATCATAGAAGCAAGCTGTTTATTATTTTTTGGCAAAATAATATTAAGCTTCATTTCTCCTGAATCAAACTTATCTTTTACAAGCCTATACGTACAAGAGACTTTGACTAAATCATCTGGTTTTAATCCAAGATATTGTGCAAGCAGAGCCTTGTCTTCATTTTCATCTTTGTTTGTTAAAACAATTCCTTTTTTATTACTTTCTAAACTATATGTAACTTGACCACTTAGTGGCATCGATTTTACAACTTTGGCTTGATCAATATTAGATTGAGCAGAAGCCTTTAAACTATTCATTACCGGCGATTTGCCAACTAACTCAGGAAAAAGCAATACATATTGAGAATATTCTGTTTCAAAAGGATCTGACGTAAAAGTTTCCACAGGAAATACTGATACTTGAGACGATTCTAAAGACGGAGTCGATATGCCAGGAGAAGTAGTATCAAGGCTATCGCTTTTGTATAGATTTGTTTCTCCATCACTACTTATATCTGAAAAATTATAATCTGATTTATTAGTTGGTAAAACTATTGGCTCTAGCACTTCATGTGAATCATACAAACCTAATACTGCATTTTGTTGATAGTCTTTTTCAAACAAATTGCTTGCGTAACCTTTTGGCCTAGTAGCAGTTGCTACATCAAACGCTCTTTTTCTAGCAGCTTCTAAAGCATCTTCTTGCGCATCTTTTACATACACGCTTCCTTGATCAAATCTAGCTGATCGAGAATAGTATTCAAATTGCTTATCTCTAACACTTGTACTACCATTAAATACAAATACACTATCATGAAGAGCATGCACAGTTGACCTATCTTCCCCCTTCAATAAAGGGTCATCTAAGCCAGCTATAGTAGAATTATAAAATACCAAAAAAAACAAAAAACCCATATTATTAAACCTAACTATATTCATATCAAACCTCATAATAATAGTTTATATCGTATAAGTCAATAATTCGTATCTAATAGTCAATAAAAATATTTTCACATCAACAAATTAAATATGATTATTGCTATAATAAAGCCAAAATTGGGAGCTTTAAGTGCCCTATTCCCAACCGAATCTAGATTAATCATTCATAATTACAACTGCAAAATATTGGATTAATTTAAACATATGGAAGATGCTCAAATAAAAAAAATAAAAACACAAAAGATTATCTAGAGCTCAATTATATTTCGATACCATTGCTCTTGCAAAACGCTGAAACCGTTTGGGAAGGATCCATTAAATATGATTGCATTTCCAACACTAGATCTTTTAGCTTGCACTCGGCAGAGACTAATGCTTTTTGGTCTTCTGTCATAGCAGCTTCGTTTATTGCAACTGGCTTGAATGAGGCAATATGCATACCCAATTGCTTGGCAACATCAGCAGAAGCTCCTCGAGTTTTTAATAAAACCCCAATACGAGCTACGTTATCAAAGTTATCATTCAATTTGTTGTGTAGATAGAAGGAAACTTCGCCTTTTTCATCGCTATACATCTTGCAATGATTTTATTTTACCGAAAACACTTTGAAATCAACAATTTCGATACCATTGCTCTTGCAAAACGCTGAAACCGTTTGGGAAGGATCCATTAAATATGATTGCATTTCCAACAC
>DAHXLG010000109.1 GCA_027371775.1 bacterium | reverse complement strand
CTCGGAGTCTCTTTCCTGCAGGCGCGCCCTCATGTTGGCCATCACCACCCGAAAGGCAAACAGACCAAGAAGCAAAATTGGAACCCATCGAACTTCTACATCCCGACCGCCATAGGAAAACAACAACCCGCTGTAGCCTTCCACATGAAACACAGCCGCCGAGCCAATCGTCACCCACGCAAACGCCGCCAGCACCGCCAACACCGCAAGCGCCGCCGCCATGCGGCGTTTGTCGGCCGCCGGATTGAGCGATCGTTCCCGCTCACTCATCGCCATGTCCCACTGCTACCAATCTAAACTAGTGGTGCACAGGGGAGGATTCGAACCTCCGTAGCTCGCAAGGAGCGGCAGATTTACAGTCTGCTGCCATTAACCGCTCGGCCACCTGTGCACATCGGGCGTTCCGCAGTCCTGTCTTCGGGCGGCAGACAGTGCAGCCCGCAATCTTGAGACTAGCAAGATTTTTTCAGGATTTCAGAAGACTGGAGAGGGTCTGCGCGGCTGCGCCGGTCCTTCCTGTCGGCATGCGCGAGAACGCCAACGCACTCCCATACTAGCTTGCCGCCGCATGCAGGCGCAAGACCCGCAGACAGCCCGCAATCCACTACCATCGGACGAGTGCGGCGCAGTCCGCGCCCCAGCCCATGACCGACCGCGATGCCTC
>DAHXLG010000108.1 GCA_027371775.1 bacterium | reverse complement strand
CTATACACATGTATCATTTTTATTAGTATATCATTTTATCATTATATTATTTTATTATCATATTTTTCCTTATAATATCATTTATTATCGTATCATTTAATCTTGCAGTATCATATTTTATCATTTTAATGTTTTTATTATTATATCCTTTTATTGTTTTATTGTTTTATTATAATATTATTTTCTTATCGTATTATTTAATTATAGTAATATTTTATTATTACATCATTTTTATTGTCATATTATTTTATCTAATGTAGAATCAACGCTTGCAGGGTCTTATTATTTTATCATCGTATCATTTAATCTTGCAGTATCATATTTTATCATTTTAATGTTTTTATTATTATATCCTTTTATTGTTTTATTGTTTTATTATAATATTATTTTATTATTATATCATTTTATCTAGTGTATAGTCAATCGGTATCTTATTTTTTTATTATCATACTCTTCTATTATAGTAATATTTTTATTATTTTAATATTTTTAATAGTGTATTATTTTATTAGTATATCATTTTAATGTTTTTATTATTATATCCTTTTATTGTTTTATTGTTTTATTATAATATTATTTTATTATTATACCATTATTATCTAGTGTATATTTTATTATTTTATTGATGTAGTATTATATCATTAATATATCATTTTATCTAGTGACC
>DAHXLG010000107.1 GCA_027371775.1 bacterium | reverse complement strand
TTTTCCTTTTTACTTTTTCTTTTTATAGATCGCCTTTCTTTTTCGGTTATTTTCTTTATAGGTTGTTTATTATCGCCTTTCCTTTATTTTTCCTTTTTTTCTTTTTAGGTTATTTTCTTAATAGATTGTTTATTATTGCCTCTCCTTTTTACTTTTTCTTTTTTTTCGCCTTTTTCTTTTGGTTATTTTCTTAATAGGTTGTTTATTATTACCTTTCCTTTATTTTTCCTTTTTTTCTTTTTAGGTTATTTTCTTAATAGATTGTTTATTATAGCCTTTCCTTTTTACTTTTTCTTTTTTCGCCTTTCTCTTTTGGTTGTTTTTGTTGTTTATTATTACCTTTCCTTTATTTTTCCTTTAAAAGGACCACCTTTTTTGGTTATTTTCTTATTTATTTTCCTTTTTTATTATCTTCCCCTTTATTCTCTTTTATTGGATCGCCTTTCTTTTTCTTCTTTTTTCTTTTTCTTTTTCTTCCTCTTTTTTACTTTAAATTTTGCCTTTCTTATTTATTGTAGCCCCTCCTTTATTTCGCCTTTTTATTCGGTTATTTTCTTATTAAATTTTCTTTTTTTATCTTCTCCTTTATCCTTTTCTCTTTCTTACTTTTTCCTTTTCTTCTCTTTAATGTCTTTCTCTCTCTTCTTTTTTATTTCTTTTTAATGTCTTTCCC
>DAHXLG010000106.1 GCA_027371775.1 bacterium | reverse complement strand
GTCGTTCTTCCACGATTGTGAGCCGGAAATGCTGACGCGCCTGCAGCAATGGACGGTTGCGTTGCGAGGGGCTCACGCCTCCTCGTCTTCCTCGCGCGTGCCTTCATCGTATCGCGCCCGCGTCGAGTGCAGCACGATGCGGACCAGAAACATGGCCAGGATCAGCATGGTGACCAGCCGAATCCTGCCCGGTTCCAGCGTAAACCACGCCAGCGCCAGCAGCCCGAGCAGCAATGCCCCGGAAATCTTCGACTTGGCGGCCTGATCCACGGCAAACAACCAGAAAACTGTGGTGCACAGGGGAGGATTCGAACCTCCGTAGCTCGCAAGGAGCGGCAGATTTACAGTCTGCTGCCATTAACCACTCGGCCACCTGTGCCCATACGGCGTTCCGCGGTCCTGTGTTCGGGCGGCAGACAGCACAGCCCGCAATCTTGCAACCGACAAGATTTTTTCAGGATTTGTGAGACGGGAGAGAGTCTGCGCGGCTGCGCCGGTCCTTCCCTGTCGGCACGCGCGAGAACGCCAACGCTCCTTCATACTAGCTTGCCGCGTGTCCCAGGCGCAAGACCTGGGTATGCGAACGGATGCTCTACCATTCGGGGATGCGCCCTGTCTTCCGCGCTTCTCTCGTATGAGCCTGTCCCATGAAGGACATCCCTTCGCGCCGTCCCCGCTCTGGCGGCAGA
>DAHXLG010000105.1 GCA_027371775.1 bacterium | reverse complement strand
CTAGCTGAGAAAATAAAATGATATAAAAATTGAAGATAAAATAAAAAATGATACAAAAATTCTTGAGAAAATAAAATTAAAAATAAAATAAGAAAATAAAACGATATAAAGATTCTAGTGCTCTTTGTGCTATCAGAAATGACCTAAAAAAACAAAATGATAAAAAAAGGAGAAAATAAAATGATATAAAAATTCTAGCTGAGAAAATAAAATGATATAAAAATTGAAGATAAAATAAAAAATGATACAAAAATTCTTGAGAAAATAAAATCAAATATAAGATGAGAAAATAAAATGATATAAAGATTCTAGTGCTCTTTGTGCTATCAGAAATGACCTAAAAAAACAAAATGATAAAAAAAGGAGAAAATAAAATGATATAAAAATTCTAGTGAGAAAATAAAATAATACAAAAATAAGAGAAAATAAAATAATATAAAAATGAAAAAATAAAATGATATAAAGAGAAGATGATAAAATAAAATGTCAATAAAACGATACAGAGAAAATAAAATGACACAAAGATTAAATAAGAAAATAAAACAATAAAAAATGAGAAAATAAAATCAACGATAAAATGAAGAAATAAAATGATATAAAAAAATAATATGATAAAATAAAATAATATAAAAATGATAAAATAAAATTAAAGATAACATGAGAAAATCAAATGATATAAATAAAGAATAA
>DAHXLG010000104.1 GCA_027371775.1 bacterium | reverse complement strand
ATTTTCTTATCTTATCTTTATATCATTTTTTCACTTTTATATTATTTTATTTTCTCATCTTTGTATCGTTTTATTTTCTCATTTTATCTTTGATTTTATTTTCTTATCTTTGTATTAATTTATTTTTTCATTTTTATATCATTTTATTTTCTTCCACAAAAGTCAGTGCACTTCGTGAACTTCATGCACTAGAATCTTTGTATCATTTTATTTTTCATCTTTATATCATTTTATTTTCTCATCTTTTTATATTATTTTATTTTCTTATCTTCATATCATTTTATTTTCTCATCATTCTATCATTTTATTTTTTCATCTTTGTATCTTTTTATATTCATATTTGTATTTTTTTTATTTTTTCATTTAATCTTTCTCTCATTTTATATTCTTCCACAAGGGTCATTTCTGATAGCACAAAGTGCACTAGAATCTTTGTATTATTTTATTTTTCATTTTTGTATTGTTTTATTTCTCATCTTTGTATTGTTTTATTTTTCATCTTTGTATTATTTTATTTCTCATCTTTATATTGTTTTATTTTCTCATATTTATATTATTTTATTTTCTCATCTTTATATTGTTTTATTTTCTCATTTTTGTATCATTTTATTTTTCATCTTTATATAATTTTATATTTTCTTTATATCATTTTATTTTCTTCTAGATTTATGCTTTTGCTTCTCTGAAGCAAAAGCAT
>DAHXLG010000103.1 GCA_027371775.1 bacterium | reverse complement strand
AAATAAAAACATATATAAATAAAATCACAAATAAATAAAATCACATATAAATAAAATCATATATAAATAAAATCATATATAAATAAAATCACAAATAAATAAAATCACATATAAATAAAATCATATATAAATAAAAATCATATAAACAAAATATTATATAAATAAAATATTACATAAATAAAATATTACATAAATAAAATCTTAAATAGATAATATTAAACACATAAATTAAACTTCTTATATGAATTAAATTTTATACATAAATGATATTTAGTATATAAATGAAATCTCACATATAAATAAAATTTCATATGTAAATCAACTCTTTTATATAAATTAAATTTTACATATAGATAAAATCTAGCATACGAATAAAATAGCATGCTCTACTTTTTTAGAATATTGTGTATTCATTAAAACATTAAATGAAATAGAATATATAAATACATAATATTAAAAATTATAATAATATCATCATATAATTTAAATATCATAAATTCAACATTTAAGTAAAAACATCATAATCTACTTTTGATAAATGGTTGAGTGAATTAAAATTTTTACATAAATATAATTTTGCACACATTTTTGATGCATCTATCTTGAAATATGAAATAAACTTTATATGTAAAATAAAAAAATTTCATATATAGTCAAAACATGTATATGTAAAATCATGTTCTCTGCAATGTGAATAT
>DAHXLG010000102.1 GCA_027371775.1 bacterium | reverse complement strand
ATTTGTATCATTTCATTTCCATATATTTATATTATTTTATTTTCTCATTTTATCTTTATATTATTTTATTTTCTCATCTTTATATTATTTTATTTTCTCATATTTATATTATTTTATTTTCTCATTTTATCTTTGTATCATTTTATTTTCTTATTTTATTTTTGTATTATTTTATTTTTCATCTTTATATCATTTTATTTTCTCATCTTCATATTATTTTTATTTTATTCTTTTTATCTTTATATAATTTATATTCTTATTAGTGCATAATATCTCATCTTATCTTCATATCATTTTATTTTATTATCTTTATATTATTTTATCTTCTCATATTTATATTATTTTATTTTCTCATTTTTGTATATTTTATTTTCTCATTTTTATATCTTTTTTATTTTCTCATTTTATCTTTATATCATTTTATTTTTTTCATTTTTATGTCATTTTATTTTCTCATTTTTATTTTTGTATCATTTTATTTTCTCATCTTTATATCATTTTATTTTCTCATCTTTATATCATTTTATTTTCTCATCTTTATATCATTTTATTTTTTATCTTTGTATTATTTTATCTTTATATAATTTTATTTTTTCATTTTTATATCATTTTATTTTCTTATCTTTATATTATTTTATTTTATCCCACAAGCATCTGCACTTCGTATATTAGAATTTTTATATTATTTTATTTTCATTTTTGTA
>DAHXLG010000101.1 GCA_027371775.1 bacterium | reverse complement strand
TAATTGATGAAAACTATATTAATGAAAATCAAAATAATGAAGATAATATTAATGAAAATCAAAATAATGAAGAAATTAATAAAGAAGAAAAAAGAATTATTTACAATGAAATTAATGAAAATTATATAAATGAAATTAATAAAAATGAAAAACTAATTATTCACAATGAAAATAATATAAATGAAATTAATAAAGATGAAAAACAAATTATTTACAATGAAAATAATAAAAATTATATAAATGAAATCAATAAAGATGAAAACCAAATTATTTATGATGAAAATAATGAAAATTATATAAATGATATTAATAAAATTAATAAAAATTATATAAATGAAATTAATAAAGATGAAAAACTAATTCACAATGAAATAAATAAAAATCAAAATATTTATAATGAAATTAATAAAGATTATGTGGAAAAAATATTATTTAAATATAATCAAATAAATGAAAATAAATCAAATAAAATACAATTTAATCTAAATCAAATAAATAAACATTATTTAAATGAAAAATTCTTTGCTCATTTTCAACTATATAAAAAAATTAATGGGGTATATATAAATGAATTTTTATTCAACTATATTCGAATCAATAAAAAGCAAATTAATAAAAAATTGATAATTAAAACATGTATATTAATTATAAATAATTTAGATGAAAAAAAATTAATTAAAATCCGTATTAACGATAAAAATACATATAATATT
>DAHXLG010000100.1 GCA_027371775.1 bacterium | reverse complement strand
ATAATATAAAGATGAGAAAAATAAAATGGTAAAAAAATAAAAAGATAAAATGAGGTATAGATAATATGATAAATAAAGATGAGAAAATAAAATAATATAAAAATGAAAAAAGAAAAAAATACAAAGAGAAGAGAATAAAATAATAAAAAAGAAAATAATGATCAAAGATAAAATAAGAAAATAAAATGATACAAAGATAAAAAAATAAAATTAAAGATAAAATAAGAAATAAAATAATATAAAAATGAGAAAATAAAATGATATAAAGATAGAATGAGAAAATAAAATGATATAAAGATAAAATGAGAAAAATAAAATGATATAAAGATTAAAAAAAAATGATATTAAAATAAAATGATAAAAAGATAGAGAAAAATATAAAGATGGTAAAATAAAATAATATAAAATGAGAAAAATGACACAAAAATGAGAAAAATAAAATAATATAAAGATGATAAATAAAACAATACAAAGACAAAACAAGATAATAAAACTATTAAAATAAGATTAAAAAAATGATATAAAAATGAGAAAATAAATCGATAAAAAGATAAAATAAGGTAATAAAATCAAAATAAAATGATATAAAAATAAAATGAAAATAAATGATACAAAGATATAAAAATAAAATAATATAAAGATGAGAAAATAAAATTATACAAATATGATAAAATATGATACAAAGATGAGAAAATAAAATAATATAAATATAA